>CAYFMI010000091.1:0-14937 GCA_964344175.1 uncultured Anaerolineales bacterium | reverse complement strand
TTCGTATTTGGAGGCCCCATGAACCCCGTTAACTCAATCGCATACCAAACCCCGCACTTCTCTGTATTGTCCGATCATCAATTAGAGCAAATTCACTTCGCTGCTCTAGAAGTATTGCGGCGTACCGGAATTCGTTTTCACCATCCAGGCGCGCTGGAAATACTCAAGAAAGCCGGAGCGTTTATCTCCGATCATGATCTGGTTAAATTCCCCAGCAGCATGGTGCAAGATGCGTTGGCATCTGCCCCAAATCGAGTTGTCATGTGCGATCGCGATGGCGAACCTGCCGTGTTTCTCGAGGGCAGCAACGTCAACTTTGGCACCGGATCCGATTGCATAAATTTTTTAGATTACAAAACCGGCGAACACCGTAAGTTTACGCAGCATGACATGATCGAAGGGTATCGTCTCTGCGATGCTTTACCCAATATCCATTTCGTGATGTCAATAGGCATTCCCTCCGACGTAGATCCCGACCTGGCCTATGATGTGCAAATGGCCCTGATGCTAGAACATACCACCAAGCCGCTGGTGTTTGTGACCAATGATCTTGATAGTTGTCGGCGGGCTATTGATATGGCTGCCATTGTGGCAGGAGGACACGAAGCGCTCCGTGAACAACAGCATATTCTACTTTACTCAGAACCCAGTTCCCCGTTACAACAATCGGATACGGCCATCGACAAACTGCTTCTGATGGCAGAGAGCCAGCTGCCCGTCGTCCACTCCCCTGCCCCATTAATGGGAGGAACCGGCCCGATCACGATGGCTAGCGGCTTAGCCATGTCGGTTGCCGAAATTCTTAGCAGCCTGACCATTCACCAACTTAAGCAGCCCGGCGCCCCCTTTATTTTTGGAGCCGGCCTACACCATATGGACATGAAAGCCGCTCAAATTTGCTATGCCTCGCCGGAATTCCAGCTCACCAAAGCGGCTATTGCCCAACTTGGCCGCAAGTACGGTCTGCCAACCTGGGGATACGCCGGCTGCACAGATGCCAAAGTATTTGATGAACAAGCCTCACTAGAAGCATTGCTTTCGGTGATGACTGCCAAATTAAGTGGGGCCAACCTGATCCACGATGTTGGCTATATGGAAAGCGGCTTGACTTGCTCCTATGAGATGATCGTTCTGGCCGATGAATTAATTGCATTGATGGACAATATGATGAAAGGCATCGAAATCAACGACGAAGCCTTCATGCTCGACGAAATCCATCAGGTTGGCCCTGGCGGGCACTTCCTTAACACCCAGCAAACCTTCGACCGTTTTCAAGACTTTTGGTATCCCAGCCTGATCGACCGCAGTAGGCGCCCGGCCTGGCTGGAAAACGGGGCTAGTACATTAGGAGAACGTCTCAGTACAAAAGTGGCCGAAATCATCCAGGGACATCGGCCTGGCCCTTTAGCGCCCGAAAAAAAGCGCCAGGTTGAAGAAATCCTCGCCACCCTAAACTGATGTCAGAAAGCGCCCAGCAAAGGATAATTGGAGGTAACGCGCAACGCCTTGAGGCGCGCGAAAAAGTGACCGGCGAAATCCGATACGTCGAGGACATGTCCATTCCCGGCTTACTTCACGCGGCGGTCTTGCGAAGTCCACACCCACATGCCCGCTTGCTAGGTTTGGACGCAGAAGCCGCGCGGCAACTCCCTGGTATCGAAAAGATCATCACTGCAAAAGACATTCCCGGCGAAAATGGTTGTCCAGCCTACAGCCGGGATGAGCCATTGCTCACGCCCATCGGGGATACCACCAAAACTATCGGAGCGCCAATGGCTTTAGTGATCGCCGCCACTCCCCAGGCTGCCCTGGCCGGTGCGGCTGCAATTCAGGCGCAATACGATCTTTTGCCGCACGCATTTTCTCTATCAAATTCACCGCGCCCAGACGGGCAAATCTATCCCAACGGGGACATGCTCAACCAACATCGCAGCGCTCAGGGCGATATCGAGGCAGCGTTCACAGGCGCAGATATTATCGTCACGAGCGAATATTCGACCAGCTACCAGGAACATTGCGCCCTTGAGTGTGAATCGGTTCTGGGATATTTCGATGGAATGGGGCGCTTGACGGTAGTTGGCGGCACCCATGAACCCCATTGGCAGCAGCAGTGGATCGCCAATACGTGCGGCCTAGATATTGATGAGGTGCGCTTTATCATGCCGCCAACCGGTGGCTCCTTCGGGGGGAAACAAGATCCCTGGCCGCTATTGGCAGTCGGATTGGCAGTTGCGTTGATTCGCAAGCCCGTACGATTAGTCTACTCCCGAGGCGAATCCTTTACCGCCTCGCCCAAGCGACACCCCTATCACATGCAATATAAGATTGGCGCTACGCAGCAAGGCCAACTAACAGGAATCCAGGTATCTATCAACGCCAATACCGGCGGCTACGACGCCAGTGGATACTATATCCCCGAATATGCCGTTATGGCAAGCGGCGGCGCCTACAATTGGCAGGCCGCTGATATTCAGGCGCAAGTATCCTACTCCAATGGGCCGAAGTGCGGGCAATTTCGCGGCTTTGGCACCCCACAACCAACCTTTGCGCTGGAATGCGCCCTGGATGAACTCATCGAGAAACTGGGTGCAGACCCCATTGAATTTCGGCAAAATAACCGTATAGAGCAGTCCACGATCACCTATCTTGGCTATCCAGTTGCCGAACGACTGGGCTACGCCGAAGTACTCAATGCTCTCAAGCCGCGCTTCGATGTCTTCCAAAACGATGCCCTGGAGTTCAATGCTGCCGCACAGGCCGAACCCGGCAACCCCTACCGTAAGGGTATTGGTGTTGCCGGGATGTGGTACCGCTTTGGTAAAGCGGGGTCACTACACGTAGAAGCTTATGCAGAATTATCTCAGGATGGGGGCTTCTTGTTCTACTGTTCAGCGCCAGATTACGGCCAGGGTATCGAAACCGTGATGCTCCAACTCGGCGCCGAAACTCTGGGCGTTCCCAGAGAGCAAATCAGCCTGGTTAATGCCGACACCGCTCAAACGCCCGATAGCGGCATTCAAGGCGCCTCCAGGGCAACCTACTGGGTGGGAAACGCCATATGTCAGGCTGCCATGAACCTGAAAAACGAAGTGCTTGGAATCGCGGCTGAATTGCTCGACTGCGCACCGGATGAACTTGTGCTAGAAACTCGGCGCGTTCGATGCCTGCATGATGATGAAAAATCGATATCGCTGCAGGATCTTGCTGGCGAGTTCAAACATATGAATAAGCCGCTCAAAGTCCGAGGGGTTTTTGATCTCTCCCCTCTTTTTCCAGATGAAACGCGCCCAAACTATACCCCTCACTTTGTCACCGGAGCGCACCTTGCCGAGGTGATTGTTGATACACAAACCGGCATCACGCGTGTGACGCGCTTCGTCGCGGCTCACGATATTGGCCGCGCTATCAATCATCAAGGAGCGGAAGGGCAAATCGAAGGCGCAATTCTTATGGGCCTGGGTTCAGCCCTGTTCGAAGAGTATATTCCCGGCCAGACAAGCGGCCTGACGGACTATGTGCTACCAATGGTCGGCGAGATGCCACAAATTGAAACAATACTCGTTGAGGTGCCCAGTTATCAGGGGCCATTGGGGGCCAAGGGCGTAGGCGAGACTGCAATGCTGCCTTCTACGCCCGCAATCATCAACGCGGTTTCTCGGGCTATCAGCACGCGCATCCGCCATATCCCGGCCACACCTGAACGAATATTTGCGGCGATTAATCTTGACTCAAGACACTGTGGTCACCTATAATAACAACTTAATGAAACATTGTTGCGCAATATGAAACACACCGTAAATTACATCACAAAGTTCTGAGCATATGCGCATCTTATATAGATCGAAAGGGACAATATGACCGAAGATGTCACAGGGTCGTATAAGGGATTGACCGGAGGGCAGTACAAGCCGCTCTCCGACAAGCAAGTAGAGCAAATCCATCAGGCGTCCATAAGTATCCTTGAACGAACTGGTGTGTGGGTAGAAGAACCGCAAGCCTTGCACTTATTTAAAAAAGCTGGGGCGCCGATCGTTGGTAACCGAGTGCGCATTCCGGAAGACCTGGTTATGAATGCCATTGAGAAGGCGCCCTCGAGAATTCTGCTAGCGGGCAGAAACCCCGACAACGATTTAATCCTCGAAGGAAAACGCGTCCATCTGGGCACAGGTGGGGCTGCCCTGCAAGTTCTCGATCTTGAGACTAGCACAATCCGAAATGCCGTTCTCCAAGATGTGCGTGACATGGCCCGGATCGTTGATGCGCTGGAGAATATCCATTTCTTCCTCATCCCCATCTACCCTACCGATGTTGTAGAGGAGCGGGTCGAAATTGAAAAATATTTTGCTTCACTATCCAATACAACCAAACACGTTCAGGGTGGAATTTACACGCTGCAAGGCATTCGCGAAGTCACTGCCATGGCTGAACACATTATGGGGGGCTATAAAGCATTACGGCAACGCCCTATCATTTCCTTCATCACCAGTTGGATGGTCAGCCCACTTAATTTCGCCACCGACGTAACTGCCCTGCTGATCGAAGTCTGCCACCAGCGTATTCCGGTAGTTCTCTCCGCCGCGCCTATGGCCGGGTCTACCGCGCCGGTCACGTTGGCCGGAATGCTGGCGCAACTCAACGCCGAACAACTTGCTGGTCTGACATTGACGCAATTAGCACAACCGGGCTGCCCGGTCATCATTGGTCCCATCCCAGCGATTGCCGATATGCGTAGTGGAAAATATCTGGCCGGAACCATTGAGCTGGGCATGTGCAATGCCGCCATTACCCAGATGGCGCATTTCTATCAGCTGCCTATTTATAATAGCGCTGGAATGACCGAAGCAAAGCTTCCCGATATTCAAGCCGGGATTGAAAAGACGCAATCCGTCATTCAAGTTGCACTAGCCGGGGCAAACTATATCCACCACGCCGCCGGGATGCTGGAAGATATGTCCACAATATCCTATGAACAATTCGTCATCGACAACGAAATTCTCGGCATGGCATTGCGTGCCGTAAGAGGCATTGAAGTTAACGACGAAACGCTAGCCCTGGATGTAATTGACCGCGTTGGCCCAGGAGGTCACTACCTGCTGGATGACCACACAATCGAGCATATGCGCGGCGAACATTACTACCCATCAGCTGTGATCGACCGCTTGGGGCGCGAGGCCTGGGCTGCCAATGGTTCGCAATCAGCCCAAGAACGAGCCAGAAGAATAGCGCGCGATATTCTAGCAACTCACCAGGCGGATCCCATAGATCCTTTTGTAGATACCCAGATCCGAGAGCGTTTTCAATTGCAAAAGTGAACCCTGAATAATCAGAAATTTCCTTGGCAGGAGATATTATTATGAATCAGCAATTTCCTATTCCAACCCTCCGCCCCCTCGTTCGCATGATTTCAGACGAGCAGGTGCGCGAACTCCACTATGCGACCCTTGAAATTCTCAGCCAAACAGGTGTCAAGATGCAAGACCCTCAGGGGCGTGAACTATTGCTCGAGGCCGGAGCCTGGGAATCCGATGGGCGCATAAAAATTCCAGAAAATCTCGTCACCGACGCCATTGAGAAAGCCCCCTCACGCATCCCCATGCACAACCGTTTAGGCGTACTCACCATGCCTCTGGAATTAGGTAGAGTATTTTTTGGCCCCGGCTCCGACACTACCTTCACCATCGATCTCGAAACTGGCGCCCGCCGCCGCGCTGTCGCGCACGATGTCGAACGCTTCGCTCGTCTGAGTGATGGCCTGGAGAGTATTGATTTTGTCATGTCCATGGGCAACCCCTCGGATGTGCCAGAAAACGCCCTGTATGTGCATGCCTTCATCAATATGCTGCGCGGCTCAGTCAAGCCCAATGTATATACATCCCAGAATCGCAAAGACATGGAAGATATCCATCGCATCGCCGCAGCCGTGATGGGCGGTGAACAAGCCCTACGCGAGAAGCCCATCTTGCTGCATTATGCCGAGCCAATTTCTCCACTCTTCATCATCGAAGAATCCTTGCAAAAGCACATCTTCTGTGCCGAAAAAGGCATCCCCGCCGCCTATATCCCCTCCCCCAACACTGGCGGCGGCGGGCCAATCACATTAGCCGGAGCCGTTGCTCTGGGAAATGCTGAAACGCTCCTCGGCCTGATCATCAGCCAATTAGTCCGCCCTGGGACACCCTTCTTATACGGCATGAACACAGCCGCGCTTGATATGAAGACCACCATCGTCAGCTATGGCAGCCCTGAGTGGAGCCTGGGGATGGGCGCCTGGGCAGAACTGGCCCGCTTCTACAACCTGCCGGTTTGGGGCTATGGCGGAGCAACCGACAGTAAAGTCGTGGACACACAGGCCGGTATCGAAGCTACTTTTTCGATTATGAATGCCTACCTGTCCCGCATTACCCTCGTCCATGACGTGGCATATATCGAATATGGTTCAACTTCATCGATGGAAATGTTGGTCATCGCCGATGAGATTATCCGCATGACGCGCTACCTCATGGGTGGGTTGCCGGTCAATAAAGAAACTCTTGCCCTCGAGGCGATTGCCCGCGTCGAGCCGGGCGGTGGCTTCATTGCCGACGACCACACAATGAACAACTTCCGCACCGCACAATGGATGCCGGAAATCATCGACCGCAAACAATATGACATGTGGGAAGCAGCTGGATCGAAAGATATGCGCACACGTGCCAACGAGCGCGCCCGAGAAATTTTAGCCAACCACGAGTCGCCGCCGCTGCCCGACGAAGCCGAAGCCGTTATCCGAGATATTTTAGCCGAGCGTGCCGAGATGCAAGCGAAATCGTAACTTGAGTTGCGTTTGGCATGATCTCACGTAGAGCGGAGGCCGTAGGTCGTAGTCGAAACGCATCATTGCCCCTTCGACTGCGCTTCGCTCCGCTCTGGGAGATGATCGTTTTTCTTATCCGCAGCTCAGACTACATCACCACGAACAAAAGGCCCGAAAATCAAAACGGCCCGGCAAAATTTTGCCGGGCCGTTGGTTTTTCTACGAGAAGGGACTAGCAAGGCGTCTCGCGCACGTCTATAATCTCCTGATCTTCAATAGATTCCAGTACAGCAATCAGTTCATCCTTATCTACATCGCGCACTTTGATAATCACATCCCAAAAACCGGGTTGCTTAGGGGCTGCTACCCCGCCGCTTGCATAAATACCCCAGCCTTGATTTGAAATCGCGCTGGTGATTTTCGCATATTCACCCACCCGATCCGGGGTGCGAATGGTTACACGTACCCCGGCAACACTGCCGCCCAACAACTCGGACAACTGCGCCAGCATATCAATTTCTGAAATAATCCCTATTACAATTTCATCCTCTACCACAGGCAGGCAGCCAACCTTGTTTTCGATCATTACACGGGCAGCTTCTTCGAGAGAAATATCTGGCCCAACTGTAACCAAGTCCTTGCGCTTGATCATCACATCTTTTGCTTGCAGATTCGACAAAAGGCGACTGATCTCCCAAATATTCAAGCTGCCCAGATCCGTAGGCGGGACACGCAAACGGGCGCGGGTCACCAGACCTAACAACCGCTTACCATCCCCCACTACCGGCAAGTGCCGAACTTTATTTTCAATCATTAAATTCTGGGCTTTCGACGCCGACGCTTCGGGCGCAATCATGATCGGGTGTCGAGTCATATAATCTTTTACGAACATGGCTAGGATCCCTCCGCTGGTTGAGTAATAACGGGTTCAAAGGAACTTAAGATTTCTGGGGTTAGATGACAAAAAATACGATGCCCGTCGGATATTTCGCGCCAGGGCGGTATTTCTGCTGCGCAGATTTTTCCGCCATCGAGAAGCAGTTCTCGGCGCGGGCAGCGCGTGTGGAAACGACACCCGCTGGGCGGGTTAATGGCGCTGGGGACAGAGCCTTCCAGACGGATATGCTTCTGTTGAGCCGTAGGATCAGGAATCGGCACTGCAGACAACAAGGCTTCTGAATAGGGATGGTAGGGCGGCGCGTAAATGGCTTCTGCGGGGCCAATTTCCATAATCTGTCCAAGATACATCACAGCAACTTGATCGGAGAAAAAGCGCACTACACTCAGATCGTGCGCAATAAAGACCAATGTTGTGTTGAACTCCTGTTGGATCTCCAACAAAAGATTGAGAATTGCCGCCTGAACCGAAACATCTAACGCGCTAACCGGCTCATCACACAGCACTAAATCTGGGCGGCTGGCTAAAGCCCGCGCAATCCCCACTCTTTGCTTCTCGCCGCCGCTGAGTTGACGGGGTAAGCGGTCGTAGTAATTTTCTCCCAGGCGCATTGCATCCAGAAGTTTGATAACTTCATCTCGGATTTCTGTCTTCGGCACAGTCTTAAAGCGCTGCATAGGACGACCGATCTGTTGCCCGACCGTATAGGATGGGTTCATGGTCGAATCGGGATTTTGGAAGACCATTTGCAATTCTTGGATGAGTTTTTCATCACGCGCGGTGATATTTTCGGTGATATCAAACCCCAGGAAAACGGCTTCGCCTGAAGTGGTTTCTTCCAATCCTATGAGCGTTTTTATCAAGGTACTCTTACCGCACCCTGACTCTCCCACCACCCCCAGCGTTGCCCCTCTGGAAAGTGCAAAAGATGCATTTTCAACAGCTTTGACGTAACGTTTTTCGCCTAATCCAATAACATCTCTCAGTGAGCTTCCCTGAACTTGATAATATTTTTTCAAGCCCGCGACCGAGAGAATAGGCTCTGTGGATACATCTTTTGCATCAATAGATGGCGGCAAGATATCTTCTGAGGGCGCCCATTGTGAAGCATCGATCTCTTCGGCAAAGTGACAACGAACCGAGCGGTCTTCAGACAATTGGCGTAACGCAGGTCTCTCTTCGCGGCATCGCTCTTGCACATAATCACAGCGAGGCCCATAAATGCAGCCAGCAGGCCGATTATTAGGCGGCGGAACCCGGCCACGAATGGGATACAGCACACTTGTGGCTTTATCGGCGCCTAATTTCGGTACGCATCGGATCAAGCCCTGGGTATAAGGATGGCGCGGGTTTTTGTAGATTTCTTCCACGGTTGCCCGCTCGACCATTTCGCCCGCATACATGACACCCACGCGAGTCGAAACTCTGGCAACAACCCCCAAGTTATGCGTGATATACATGATCGCGGTATCGAACTCTCGTCGCAGATCAGCAATCAGGTCGAGTACCGCTGCTTCTACAGTCACATCCAGCGCGGTAGTTGGCTCATCCATGATGAGGAGAGCTGGGTTATTCAATAAAGCCATTGCAATAACAACCCGCTGCTGCTGACCGCCCGAAATTTGATGGGGATAGCGCTTCATCACATTTGCTGCATCGGGCATGTACACGCGTTCCAACATGTCGATACAGCGACTTTCTGCTTCTTTTTGATTCATGCCACGGTGGACGGTCAATACTTCAGTGAGTTGATCTCCAAGCCGCATAGATGGGTTGAGCGCCTGCATGGGATCCTGGTAGACCATAGCGATCTGGTCGCCTCTCAATCGGCGCAGTTCCTCTCCGGTTACACCGACCAACTCCTGGCCTTGGAACTTGATGCTGCCGCGCTTGACATAGCCATTGGCCCCCAAAAAATTAAGCACAGCCCAGGCTACGGTACTTTTTCCACACCCGGATTCGCCCACAATGCCAAGCGTTTCGCCGCGCATGATCTCAAAAGAAACATTTTGCACAGCCTCAATTTCGCCACCGCGCACTTTATAGGCCACGGCCGCGTCTTCAAGTTTGAGAACAGGAGGTGCTTTTATATAATCTGTCATGATGCCTCCTATTTTTGATACCGGGTCATCTCTTCGCGCAAACCATCCGCAAAGAGATTCAATCCGATAACCAGCGTAGCAATAGCCAATGCCGGCCAGATGACGGCCAGCTGGTTGGAGAATATGTTTCGGCGGGCTTCGTTCACCATATTGCCCCAATCTGGGTCGGGTGGCGGCAGCCCAATTCCTAAGAAGCCTAGTGTGCCAATGGCAAAGATAGCGTAGCCAACGCGCAGCATGCCATCCACCAGCAGCGGGCCACGAGCATTGGGTAAGATTTCTCGGAACATAATGTACCAAACATTCTCGCCGCGCGTCTCAGCCGCACGGATGTAATCGCGGGTTTTAATATCCATTGCTAAACTACGCGCCAGGCGGGCCACGCCCGGTGCGCCGGTAATGGTAATTGCCAAGATAACCACCAGGTCGCCCTGCCCTAATGCAGCGATCACTACCAAATATAGGACGATACGCGGGAAGGCGATCAGAGCATCTAATACTTGCATGATGATCTGATCCCACCAGCCGCCGCGATACCCGGCATTGAGACCTAAAACCGACCCCAATGCCAGCGATCCAATAACCCCCCAGATGGCGACGCCGCCAGGAATGGAAATGCCTGCGTCGCCAGGGAGACGAGTTTTAAGCAAAATCACCTGAGTGCCTTGCATCAGCCGCGAGAGAATATCTCGCCCGAGGTGATCTGTCCCCAGCCAATTCTGCACACTAGGCCCCTGGTTTTGCAGAAAATTGGAAGCGTTCGGGTCATAGGGTGTCCAAAAGAGCGACACAAACGCCAGTACCACCCAGAAGAGTACCATCACCATACCAACTGTAGCGACGCGTGATTGGAATACGATCGCTATGCTTTTCCACGTCTTTTGGAGTCGAGATGGGCGTGGTTGTGCAATTGTCTTTACAGCCATGTTTTCTCAGCTCCTTATGAATAACGAATACGCGGATTCAATAGTGTGTAGGCCAGATCACCCAACAAACGGGTAATAATCGCAATGGCAACCGTGACCATCGCCGCCGCCTCAACGGCATTAAAGTCGCCAAATATGGCCGATTTGTAGATATAATTCCCCAAGCCTGGGTAGCCAAAAATTACTTCAACAACCACCAGCCCCCCCACCAACCAATTGACGTGCAACATAATGATTGTGATTGGCGCCATAAGCGCATTGCGAATGGCGTGGCGTAAAACAACGCGCGATTTTGGCATGCCTTTGATGATAGCTGTACGAATATACGCTGAATCCATCACCTCGACCATGCTGGCGCGCGTCATACGGGCAACGTAGCCAAGTTCTACGGCCGTCAATGTCAACACCGGCAATGCCAATAGTTTTGGATCTTGGAAGATTGCGTCTGCACTGGTAAATATTGCCACTGCGGGTAGTGCCTTCAACCAGATACCAAAGATCAGGATCAGAAAGATACCGGTGACAAATTCGGGGGTGGCCGTGAAGCCCAGGCTGGTGATCGAAATAAACCGGTCGAGGGGTTTGCCCTCGTTGATGCCGGCTAGTATCCCTAATAGGAGCGCTAACGGCATCACAATTACAAATGCCGCTCCAGCCAAGACAAGTGTGTTGCGCACCCGTGAAGCCAGCGTTACAGCGACAGGGCGGCCATATTGCAGGGAAATTCCAGGATCGCCGCGCAAAAGCCCTTTCCGCAGGGGGATGTATTTTTGCGGGCCATCCCCCTCTTTGCGCAGCCCTGCTTTGGTCAGTGCCCAAACTTCAGCCCCTTCACCGCGCACCCACATAACAGCATTGTTTTTGGTATCGATACCCCAAAAATATTCTCTTCCATCTTCATCAATTTGCCAGTCCCCGCTGCTGACATGTGAGGTCGTTGAGCCATCGGCCTGGCGTTTCAGGGTCAACAAGCGCCCCTCTTCCAGCGACCAACGCGTTAATTGACCATCGACATCAGCCCACCAATCCGCTTCGCCGGTCTGTGGGTTCATGGCGGTGACCAATGGGTAGCCAACTAGTTTCTTGGCTCGCCAATCATTGCCAATCAACCAGTCAAAGTAGCGCTGCCAGGCTGGAGCATCCAGGCCAAGTTGTGCACGATAAGAAGCACGCTGCTCTGGGGTAGAAAAAACCCCCAAGATTTTTACCGTAATATCACCGCTGCCAACTTCGATCAAGAAGAACAGCGCTGCAGAGACAAGAAACATTGTGACAATGGTTGAGATTACGCTGCGCAGGATAAATCGGGCCATAGATTTTCTCCTCTGAAGAAGAGACCCGGCTAAAGAAAACCGGGTCTCTTCTTTTTTAGTGAAACTTAGAGAGACTTACTCGTCTTTCCAAACGTCGTAGAGCAGGTCGTAAGCAGTGGGGTGTGCCTTGATGTTTTGGAATTTAGAGTTGGTGACATTCCACACGCTCTTCCAGAAGCTGTTGAAAATCGGGCCACGCTCTTGCATGATGTCTTCAATTTTGCACATCAGCGCGCGGCGGGCCTCGATATCCAGCGTCCCTTGAGCTTCGCGTAGAACTTCCTCAAATTCGGGGTCCGTCCAGCGGGTCTCATTCCAGGCGCCAATGGCTTCAGCGGTGTAGGCCAGCGGCAGCACCATGGTTGCTAGTGGACGGTGTGTCCAGGATGTAATCCCCAGGTCAACCTCCGTCCAGCGATCCCAATAACCAGCCGGCTCGGTGATGTCGAGTTCGATTTCGAAACCCGCTGCTTCGGCTAACTCTTTCAATGTCTGAGCGATCTCGGGTTCGGCCTGGTCGTTTTTGGTTGCCAGAGTTACCCTGAGTGGCAACTCGATGCCTTTCTCAGCGGCGTATTCTTCAAGCAATGCCCGAGCGCCCTCAGGATCGTACGCCGGAATATCCTTTTCGCAATAAGCGGGGTGGACCGGTGCAACGTGGGCATCTAGCGATAGGTCGCCCTCACCAAAATAGGCCAGTTGCAAGATCTTGGCACGATCTTGGCACATTTTAAGCGCGTTGCGAACACGCACGTCATCCCAGGGTTCGAGGTCTACCCGCATGCGGCCAAGCAAGCACTGCGCGGTGCTGGCGGGGGTGATGGTCAAACCTTCAACCCCTTGCAGAGCCTGGAAGTCCGTGGGGCGCGGATCGTAAAGCGCGTCTACCTGACCCGACTGCAAGGCGGCGACACCGGCATCCTTGTCGGTGGAAACATAGATCAACTCATCCAGATAAGGCAGCGGTTGTCCATCTTCACCCATCTGCCAGTAATCTTCACGGCGCTTGAAAACGGCACGCTCGCCTTCGGCGTACTCTTCCAGCGTGAAAGCGCCGGTGCCAACAGGCTGCTTGATGATATCGCCTTCGAAATTGCGATGCAATATGACAGCGGGGTAATGGAATAGGTGTTCTGGAACGGCAATATCACCAAATTGCAGGTGCAGCCTGACGTGGTAGTCGTCCACTTTCTCCACATCTTGCATGCCGCTCAAATATGCCATCAGCCCCAACATGGATGAACCAACATCGGGATTCAGCCACTCACCAATGGTAAAGAGAACATCATCGACAGTAAGTTCATCGCCATTGTTGAATTTGATGCCCTGGCGCAAGTACAGATCCCAAGTTTTGACATCATCACTGGCCTCCCACCTGTCGAGCAGGTAGGGGCGGGTGATGTTGTCAGCTCCCGTCATGGTAAGGTATTCACAAAACTGCCGGACAACATTGGCGCCTTCAACCCACGAGAGTCGGGCAGGGTGATCGAGCAATTGGAGTTGCATTGAACTCGTCCAAGTGCCGCCTCGCTTGATGGCCCCTGCGGGGGCGGCATCCTCTGCTGGGGCAGCCTCTTCGGGCGCTCCGCAGGCCGCCAAAAATTGAGCGGCAGCAGCCGACATCCCCAACAAAGTGGAGAAGCGTAAAAACTCGCGTCGCGAGATACGCCCTTGCTCTAACTTTTGATACGCATCTGGAATAGCCGGATGTACTTTTTCCATATCAAACTGGGTTATTTCTGGTTTTTTCACTTTTTCTAGCCTCCTGATCATGACCAAACTGAAGTTTTGATAGAGTGACTTTATCTTTCAATAGCACCTCCTTCTTGCAGTTCGTAATTATTAGCATTATGGCATTCGGTATCAGGTACAACGCTAGAATGTGTGAAGGGTACAAGCTTATTCAACACAATTGCCACTTTCCATGGCTCTGTCTATCAATTCTTTGAACATCTATGGGGAAGGTAAATTCTTAAGATGGTCATCAGTGCCAAATAGATCATAGCATAATTCCGCATGCATGCCAAGCAAACCCGCGTGATTGTCGAAAAACATCAAAAAACGTACGATATACTGCATGTTTTGCAAATATTCCAACAAAATAATGCGAATATCAATTTCTTGAAATGTCTGACTAAGGAATAATCACCACCCGCCCTTTGTGGGTGTATTCATCTAATTGGTCGAGGGTTTGATTGATGATTTCAGCGTCAAGGGGAATTGCTTGAGCGATGACTTGTGACAAATCTAGTTTTCCCTGGCGGACATATTCAATCAGAGCAGCCATCTCCTGAGCAAAATGGTCAGATACGCCAATAATTTCGGCCTCACGCATTAACAAGTCGTTGTAGGGGTCAATCTCGATACTGTGTTCGTTTAACCCGACCATGGCGGCGCGGCCAAACACGGCCAGCACATCAATGGCTTGCCGCATGGTAACTGGAAGGCCGATCAATTCTAGAGAGACATCAACCCCACTGCCGGAGGTCAACCCCTTGATTGTGGCTACGGGGTCCATCTCTTCGGCATGGACAGGAATAGCGCCATATTTTTGTGCCAGGGCCAACTTATCTTGATTAATGTCCACAGCAAACACGTGCATAGCGCCCATTGCCCGCGCCAATTGCACTGCTGACATGCCCAAACCACCCACGCCAAAAACAGCAATTGACTCACCCGGTTGAAGGCGCGCTTTTTTGAGGGCATGGAGCGATGTCGAAGATGAACACATCATGATTGCCCCCTGCTCAAAGGGAATCTCATCTGGCAAATGGAAGATACTGCGGGCAGGCAAACAGATATATTCTGCATAGCCGCCATCGCGATATTTGCCGATCATTGAGCCTGTGATGCAAAACTGCTCGCTACCGCGATGGCAATATTCACAATTGCCGCAAGTGACCAG
>CAYFMI010000090.1:0-15451 GCA_964344175.1 uncultured Anaerolineales bacterium | reverse complement strand
CTCTACCACGTGTTGAGACCATTTTCTCTACCCACTTACCGGAAAGTAAAGTTTGATAGGGATATTGATAATTGTACGATTATCTAACTGAGCAACAATCTCTTTATTTGTGCGCGGATCTGTGCGGGCATCTTCAACCAGCACCACTCCCTGTCCGGAAGCGATTTCTTCCAGCATGGCATCCCCTGCAATTTCTAAGACAGGGTATTGTACATGAATTTCGCTCAATTTTTCACCCTGGAATGTCATTAACTCGGCATTTTTCCGATCTTCGAACATAAGATATATCCAGGCAGATTGGTAACCCGTCACATCCTGGATCTCCTCATTGAGCGCGGCCAGCAGCGCCGGATAGGTAGAAACCATTTCCAACCGACCGGCCAAACGGTAAAGCGAACGGGTGAATTGTTCGCTGTTTTGAAGATCGCGCAGGTAAAGCATGCTGGTCAGGCCGTCGGTCAATCGACGGCTAATCTCACTGAAAATTCGTTGTTCACTATCCGTCCATTGCCGGGCATGGGTGCATTGATGCACACCAAAGATCCACGGTTGCCCGGTTTTCGGGTGGAGTGCCATCAGCATAATCGATTTTGCAGAAAACTTCTCCATCGCTATCTGCGGCAGCGGCGGTTCCGTTTCAGCAGTTAGAATAACCGGGATTTCCGATGCTAAGGCAGTCTGAATACATACTGCTTCATCAACATTTATGGGAATATCTGTACCGAGATCGAAAGCGCCTTCCCACTCTGGGCGGGCGCTCGCCATTGGCACCTGCCAGGCCGTGGCTTCGGGGTCAACCGGGGAGATTAGCCAGGCGCGGTCACATTCCAGTATATCCAGGGTATCATCCAACGCTGCGCGCATCATTTCAGAGAGAGACTGGCTTTCTCGAACAACTCGATCAACCTGTTCCATTTTTTCGAGTTCTGCCAGGCGCGCCAGGCGCTCATCTTCCACCCGGGCGCGCTCGATCATTACGGCCAGCGTATTAGCCACAGCTTCTAAGAATTCGAGTTCTTCCTGTGTTTGCCAATGCCCCTCCAGCAGGTAAAGCACCATTACGCCTATGATGCGCTGCTGTGAGATAATCGGTATGTTGTAATGACCATGAGGCGCCAGACCCGCATAGCGATTATCGTGCCGCTCATCCAAACAATCGGCGAATTGGATTTCCCCGGTGGCAGCAGCTCGCCCGCACAGACAATGCCCAAACGGCACCTGTGCGCACATCGTCCGCAACTCATCCGGCAGATTACGCTGGGCTTTCAACTTCAAGATTTCCGAATCTGCTTCTCGCAAAAACACACCGCCTTTGGAGGTCAAACGCAGCCAGGGCAGAGAGAACAATTCATCCAGGGTATGCTCGAGTTTGTCTGCTAACGGAATTTCCTGCATGGCGATATGAAGTAATGTGTACAATGTACTGCGCTGTTGCAGGTTTTTGAGTAATTCCTTTTCAGCCTTAACCGTATCCGTGACATCTTCCACAACTAAAATTACCCCGGCGATCTTCCCATCTTCAGCGATTTGGGGCACACCTTTGACATTGACAGTCAATTCTGCCCCCCAGTGAGAAGAATACGGCATTTTTTTGAAGTCGAAGGATACACCATCGGTAAGCGTTTTTTGAAAGGCCGCGGAAAGACCGGCAGATCGAACACTTGGTATGTTCATTCCCAGTTCAAGCGTTTCCTCGAGACCTGGGCTGCCCATCATCCTAAGAAAGGCCTCATTGGCGTTGGTGACCTGCCCTCCACTATCAACCGTAACGATCCCCACCGGCGCCGAAGACACAATATTTTGATTATATTTTGCCAGTCTTCCAATGCGTTGCTGCGCCCGCTGGTTGCGGATGGCGTCGCCCAATATATCAGCGACCGTCTTCAATAACTCTATTTCGGTTACATCCCAGACACGTTCACTCAGGCATTCTCCGAATCCAATGAATCCCCACCATTTGCTTTCAACGGCGACCGGCAGCAAAAGCACAGATCGAATTCTCAGCGGTCTTAATGCTCTCCTTTCCGAACGAGGGAAATCTCTTACTGGCCCATGAATGATTTTGCCTTCACCCAAGAATTCTACCCAGCGCCGGAAACCACCTGCAAGATACGGAATTCCCTGCAATTTCGGGTTCTCAATCTGCGCAAACACCTCTTTGATAACCCATTCGAAACGCAGGCTGGCTAGTAATTCGCCCTCGGGACTGCGATGATTCTCAAAAATAAAAATGCGGCCAGCCCCTACCGCGGCGCCTATTTTCCCTAGCACCGCTGGCGCTTCTTCCTGCCAGGTTGTGGTTTTTAGAAATCTCTCGGCGGTATAGGCAACCGCCTCCAACAGGGCATCGCGCCGCAATAGCTGTTCTTCCGCCTGTTTGCGCTCGGTGATATCGCGGTAATTGACGACGATGCCATTGATAACCGGATTATGGAGCAGGTTGTGAGCAGTGGCCTCATAGTGACGCCACATCTCGTCTGCGCGTTGCAAGCGGTATTCCAGCGTCATAATCGCTCCTGGCTGTTCAAGGCTTTTCTGGAGCGTATCTTGCAGACGGGGGACGTCTTCGGGTTGCATGTTCTCGAAAGCGCTTTTCCCAATCGTATCCTGCGGGTCATAACCGGTCAGGCGTTCCTCCGCCGGGGCAAGGTAGCGCATAATGCCGCCTGCATCGAGGATGCCTACGCCCTCGGCAGAGTTTTCGAGCAAAGCCCGATAGAAAGCCTCCCGCTCTACCAGGGCTGCTTCGGCGTGTTTGCGCCGGGTGACATCGCGGATAATCCCCAGCACCAGCGGGTGGTTCCCCAACCGAATCGGGTAGCCGCTGATTTCAGCATCGAAAAAAGAGCCATCTTTTCTAACCAACTTTGTATCGCGCCGTCCGGTTTCCCCTTTGACAATTTTTGGGAATAAAGAGATTTCTGTTTCTCGTGGCACCAGGTCACTTACGGTCATTGCCAGAAGTTCAGCTTCGCTGTAGCCGGTCATCTGGCAGAAGGCAACATTCACCAGGATGTAATTGCCGGCAGCATCGGCCAGGGAAATGCCTTCGCCGGTTTGCTGGGTGATGGCCCGGAAAAGCGTTTCGCTGCGACTCAGTTCTTCTTCGGCTTTGACGCGTTCGCTAAGGTCGAGAAAGGTCTCGATCAGGTGCTTTTGATCGCCGATAGTAATCGGCGTGACGGTTTTGTGAATGGGGACACGCGTACCATCGGCGCGCATCAGCACCCGTTCGGAGTCATCCAGGGGCTGTTTCAAGTCAAGGATCGGGCACATACCTTTGCAGTTCGGGCAAAGGAACTCGAAGCATAAACAGCCGATAATCTGCTCGCGCGTCAGCCCGATCATCTCGGCAGCGTAGCGGTTGATCTCCACGATTTTGTGCGTCTCGGCTTCGATGAGCACACTCCCCACAATGGCCGAATCCTGAATAATTTCAAGTTGTTTCCGAGTGGCTCGCTGGCGCTCAGCCAAACTGCCGATCATCAGGGCGACGGCATTGAAGAAAATGATCTGGAACAGCACCCGCTGCACTATGGGCGATTCCAGCGCTTCAGGCTGCCCAACCGCCAGGGAGCCGCTGAGCAGGCTGGCAAGCAGCGCTACGACCAACCCGCCGGGGCGTCCGTAGAAAAACGCCGCAGCCAGGATGGGCCCAGCCAGCGAGTAGGCCAGCATTTCGGTCAGCGTCCACGGTTGGGCGCGCGTTAGCAGAATGCCCGCCCCGGCAACACTGAGCCAGGCCAGAATAGTGCATACGATTAGCCAATGTCTGAGTCGTTTTTTTACCATCGCTCCGCGCGGTACAGCCAACGCCCAAATAACTCGATCACCAGCAAGGTGGCAATGATATCGATGACAGACTCACTCGCCAGCCCCAGAAATGTGATCCCCACTCGATCCGGGGGGATGGTTAACAAGTTGGTGCGCAACAAGGTGAACATATTCAGGGCGTGCGCAACCAGAATGGTCGCCGCAGAAAGGATTTTCAAACGGCGTTGTTTTCCGATCCAACCGGCCAGCGCGCCGGCCAGGGCCAGCGAGTAGATGCCGACGAGATAGTAGTGATCGGACAATAATAACGCCGCCAGCAGAGCGCCGCTGCTGCCCGCCAACAGACCGCTTAACGGGCCAAAGAAGTAACCCGCCAAAACAGGCAAAACCATATTCAGACTGACAATGGCTCCCGGCACCATCGGGTTGGGGATATATTGCACCAGTAGGGCAACTGCCGGGAAGAGCAGGCTGAAGACGATAATGCCGATATTATGATATCTTCTAGGTTGCATGAGGTATGAGGTATTTCGTGATGATTCAGGCTATCAGAGAGCATCCATAAAAAAGGGTATGAGAGGAGGCTACGCCCCCTCGCACACCCTTTTTCGAATGAATTCGTTGGATGGCTGAGTAGTTACTTAGTTTATTGTGTGAGAATTATACCCGAATCATAAACACAAATCGGATTGATTCGTTAAATTTTTTAAAACCCCCTATAACATGTGCAAAATGATTTAGGACTTACGCAGTTCGATGAAAGAAATTCCGAAAATAGGGGTGTGTGGGGCGCTTCGCGCCCCACACACCCCTATTTTCGGGCTTCCCCGGTGCAAGTGCGTAACTCCTATGATTAATATCAGAACCCGCCCGGGGAATTGGCAGCCAGGCGCGCCGCACGGTCTCGAACGAAACGCTCGATGCCCCTTATGATCCACTGCGGTGATAAATGAGCCTCATCCACCACCTCTTCCAGCGTACCGCCCGTTCGCCAGCGGTTGTCCCAATCAGACGAGAGGGCGTATTGCTCCGATACTTTGCTGAACAACCAGTCGTGCATCAGCCAGCGCGCTTGCGTGGTGAGCACCGTCGAGTCGGCCCAGTCGGCGGGGGAGAGCACCTGATGGCGGTATGCCTCGGGTTGAGCGGCGAAGAGCTGCGGGCTGGTGGCGCACACGATCTTCACATTCAATTGGCGATCGTTCAACTCTGGCAGAATTTTGACAATCCCATACATGGCGCTGGTGCCCTGAACGATGACCACGCCGCCGCGCGGCTGGTCGGGCTGGAAGTCGCGCACCACATATGCGCCGCGCGCCGCCTCGAAATGGGATGGCATCCCCAGCGCGGCGCGGTCCGGGATCTCGATGGGCGGGCGGGTCAGGTGCAAGGCCACCAGCGGCGCGGATTGCTTGAGCGCCGCGCCCAGCAGCACCGGCACTTCGTTGTATTCCCAGGGGTGCAGGTTGATGACCGAGCCTTCCGGGAAAAGCTGCGTCACGCCCGGCGAGAAAATGCCAAAGTGCGTCCGGCTGTCATCGGCGGTCTCAGGGCCGGAATGACCAGCAACCCAGAGCAGTTTGCCCACTTTCCACTGGCAATCCTGTGCGATCTGGCTGAACAGCCGCATCATGCCGTATTTCAAATATGAGAACGCGCCATAGGTGGAACACGCCCCCCAAAATCCCTCGAATTCTGATTCCGGGTCGGCAGCAAAATTAACCGTCCCCATGCCCGCCAGAATACCGGCGTTGGCGAACTCGGTGATCTCCTGGGGTAACAAAACTCCATCCGGGTTGTCATGGCGTCCATACCAGCCAAAACCTTCGAAATCGCCAAAGGCCTGGGCAAAGCCGCTGATCTGGGTCGAGTCGGCCAGATCGGCTGAGCAGGCGACGAAGAGCGGCTGACCGTAATGGCGCGCCCCAAAGGCATTGGCCCAGGCCCCCCACTTCGATAAGGCCATCCGGTTTGCCAGGAACTCGCCTGGCCGGGCGTATATCTCCTGCGGATAGTTGCGGTAATCATACAGGCGCTCATCCCGGAAGGGGTTGCCGCGCTGGCCCAGGTTAAACCCTGAGAGTTGTTCGGGCACGCTCTCGCCCAACGCCACCAATCTGTCGGCCAGGTAATCCACCAGCGCCTGATCCTGGTGCAGGACCTCGATGACCGCCTTCAGATTCGCCGCGAACTCGGCGCGCAATGCCTCGGGATCGTCAGGCGCATGGCCGCCGAAATTTTGGAAACTGGCCCCGTATTTCTCCGCGAAGGGGCGCTTGGTCTCCCAGAACAATTCGTGATTGCGCTTGTGCGGCGAGCCGTGAGACTTGTTATCATACTTCAGGTAACCGCGCCCCTTGCGGGTCTTCAGCCAGGCCACGCCGGGCGCGCCTTGCGGGTTATCGCCGTTCACCATCGCCAGAATAGCTTGCGTCACCGGCCCCCATTCGCTGCCCGACTCGGCGCTGAACACACGCCAGCCATGGGATGCGAACCAATCGGCAGGCGTGCCGTAGACCACCGAGCTGACCGGGTGATCGTCGATGCCGAAATCGTTCCAATCCACGATGTAATACAGGTTATCCAGGCCCAGCCCCCAGGCCGAGTTGAGCGTCTCGTGGGTGCCGCCGGGGGTCAGCCCGCCCTCGCCTTCGAAGATAAACACCTTCACCCCGCGCGCGTTGGCCCGTTTGAGCGCCAGCGCCGCCCCGGCCGCAGCCGGGCTGCCGTGCCCGGAGGGGCCGGTGTTGAATTTCAAGAAGAGCGTCTTTCCCTCCATCTCGGCGTGTCCCGACAGGCCCTCGCGACGGCGGAAGGTCAACAAGTCTTCCCAATATAAGGCCCGCTCTTCCGGGTTGGGGATGGCGTAACGTTCATCGCCGGTCTGCTCGAATTTAACCCGCAGGGATTCGTTGAGCACGGCCAGGGTGCAGTAGATCATGGGGATGGTGTGCCCGGCACCCAAAATAAACCGGTCGCCAAACCGTTTCTCGGGGTGGCGGATGTCCCAGCGCATCGCGCCGCTCAACATAATAACCAGCAGTCCGTGCAGCTTCGAGCGCGAGCCGCCGGGGTGACCGCTCTGGCGGTAGTTGAAGATGATATCCATCAACTGATCGATGATATCTTTGGTTTTCTCCCAGTGTTTGAATTGTTCCTGGGTTTCGTGGATGGAGATTTTTTGAGGGACAACTCGTTCCATGATGACATCCTATCTTTGACTCTCCTAAAAAATACCGAGATCACGGAGAACGCGGCTCTTTTAGACCTGACAGGTTTCTGAAAACCTGTCAGGTCTGGCGGATCTTATCCGTTTCGTCGCAGGATCAATCCGGGGTTTTCTCAGAGCAATACTCAATCCAGGGCTTCTGGGTTGACAACCACATCGGGAGATAAACGCTTCCCATCGAGGAAATCCAGGAGCGTATCTACGGCATCGCAGCCCATCCTGGCCAGGGATTCGCGCGTCACACCGCCCAGGTGCGGTGTCAGGAGCAGCCGTTCATCCAGACGGAGCAGCGGGCTGTCTTCGGGCAGAGGCTCGCTATCGAAGCAGTCCAACCCCGCGCCGCCGATGCGCCCATCTTCGAGGGCGCGGATGAGCGCCGTTTCCTCCACGATGCCGCCTCGGGCCGTGTTGATCAAAATGGCCGTTCCTTTCATCAGGCCAAATTCCCGATCCCCGATCAGATTCTCAGTTTCCGGGGTTTTCGGGCAATGGATGGAAACGTAATCCGCCCGGCGCAAGAGTTCATCCAAACTGGCTACCCTGCGGACATAAGGCGGGAAACGATCCGGGGGCAGCAAGGCGTCGAAGCCCAGCACCTCCATTTCAAGGGGACGCACCAACTCGGCCAGTCGCATCCCGATGCGCCCCATGCCAATGATGCCCAGGCATTTGGCGTACAACTCTGAGCCTTGATCGGCCATTTTTGACCACACCCCCGCCCGCATCTTGCGGTCATGGCAGATCAGGTTTCTACTCAGCGCGAACATCAGCGCCAATGCGTGCTCGGCCACCGACTGGTAGTTGGCATTCGGCGTAATGCAGACCGGGATGCCCAACTCTGTGGCCGCCCAAACGTCAATATTGTCCACGCCGACACCGTGCTTGACGACGATCTTCAGATTCGGCGAGGCTTCCAGCACGTTGCGGTGAATGCGCCCCTGGCGGACGATCATCCCGTCCACGCGGTCTTCTTCCGCAATAGCAATGATCTGTTCGGCTTTCGGTGGCGAGGGGATAAAGCGGCACGAAGCCCTTTGTTCCAGGCTGTGCGTGGCTTCATCCGCCATCGGCGGGCCGGTGACCAGCACCCGGTAGGCTCTGTCCGTTGCGCTCATTGCGATTTCACAAAGCGGTCGAGATCCCCCCATACTTTTCTCACCACGCCCAGATCATTCGCCAGTTCCAGCATATCAATGCCCATATCCAGCGCATTTTGGATTTTTCCCTGATCCTGGCCCACACCCAGCGCGATATGCTTACCCGCTTCTCTGGCTACGGTAACGGTTTTCTGAATGGCATCCTGGACATCGGGGTGGTTCCAGTCCGGCTTTCCCAGCCCTAAAGACATGGAATAATCTGAAGGGCCAAACTGGACGAAGTCCAGGCCCTCGACTGCGCAAATATCCTCAATACATTGCATGGCATGGACGTTTTCGATCATCACGCCCACCATCGGCTCGGCGTTGCTGAATTCCACCCAATCTTTACCGCCCCGGGCGCCGAACCCGGCAGCCAGGATATTGCCGCTGTAACCGCGTTTCCCGACCGGCGGAAACTTGGTTTCGGCCACAATTTCTTCCACCTCTGCGACAGATTCCACATCGGGAACCAAAACCCCGCCGGCCCCTACTTCGAGGGCTTTTCGCACCATGTGGATGGTTTCTTTGTCCACTCGCATAATCGGCACCACATCGGCAATATAGCAGGCCCGCATGATATGCTCCATGCTGGTATAAGTACTAAAGGTGTGTTCCAGATCAAGGCGGATGAAATCCAACCCGGCGTACCCGGCGGCATCCACCACGTTGGGACTCCAGGAGTAGAGAACCGTTCCGGTTACTAGCTCGCCCGCGCCCAGTTTCTTCCTGAGTTTGTTCGGTTTTCTTTCCATTGTATACTCCTTGTTTCGGTTGTTCGGTGATAAGTTCAGATAATTGTCAATATTATTGCCAAGATTGAGATCTTGTTATCTTGCGGCTATGGTCGCCGCGTAGTCGCCTGCGGCAAAGGCATTTAGCGCCTGCCAGGTTTTTTCATCGAGGGGAATGCCCTGCTCCTTTTGCTGCTCCCAAGACCGGGCCTCGATTTCTCCGGGGTAGAGCACCGGCTGCTGCGGGTTGACCGGCGTGCTGTTTTTGATTTCAGCAAACAAGGCCTCGCTGCGCCGGTGAAATTCATCCCGGTGCATGAAGAAGGCGGGGTCAATGGCAATGAAAAAATGGCCGATATGTTGCGGCTTTTCCCATTGCTGGAACATGGATAAAACACCCGTGCCGAAGCCGGAACCGGTCAGCACACCGGCGATCAAATCTACCGCCAGCGACAGGCCGTAACCTTTATGCCCGCCGATGGGCAGCACCATCCCTTGCAGGGCCTGGGCCGGATCGGTGGTGGGTTTTCCATCGGGGCCAAGCGCCCAACCCTCAGGAATAGGTTCTCCTTTCCCGGAGGCGGCGCGTATTTTGCCCCGTGCGACCATGCTCATGGCGATATCGAGGATGAAATGGGGATGCTCCCGCCTGGGAACCCCAATGAAGATGGGGTTGTTGCCAAGCAGCACTTCCCGGCTCCCTGTTGGCGCGATGGAGGGGAAAGCGTTGGTGCCACCGATGACGATTACCCCCTCCCGGCAGGCTTCCAGGGCATAGGGCGCGCCCGGCCCAAAGTGATTGCTCCGGCTGCAGGCCGCCAGACAAACACCGTTCTCCCTGGCGCCCTTGATGGCAGCCCGAATTCCCGCCAGCCCCACAACCTGCCCTAAGCCGTCATCGCCATCCAACAAACGCAGCGCTGGAGCCGGGACAGTTACTTTTAGTATGGGGCTGGGATTGATCAGCCCCTTGCGAATGCGCTTGATATAGGCCGGGAGGCGCGCGGTCCCGTGGGTCTTGATCCCCTGAAGATCCGCAACAACCAGAACATGCGCAGCCATCTCAGCGTGTTCCTGACTCACGCCCACTCTTACAAGGGCCTGGATGCACACAGCCCGAAGTTGGGACTCAGATATCAGTTTCATGCCCCATTTACCGAACCAGGAATGCCTGGATTGAGTCGAAACCCAGGGTGACGGCGTCTCCCGCCTGGGGCATGCTCAGGGCATCCTGCCTGGTGAGATCGTGCTGCTCGACGAGGAAGATTGTTTCTCCAACGGCGACATACAGTCGCCCGAATGATCCCAGGTACTGGCTTTGCACAACTTCCCCTTGCAGTTGATTGGGCATATTTACCTGCGGGTTGAGGCGCACAAACTCTGGCCGCACCGAGACCAATGCCGTCTCGCCCTGGTCAATCTCGGTGTCGCAAGCAATTTCGAGTAACGCGCCCAACCCCCGGACGTAGGCAGTGCCCACATCAAATCGCTCAACAACCGCCTCGATGAAATTCGTCTGACCAATGAACTCGGAGATAAAACGCGTCTGCGGGTCAAAATACAGCGCCGCGCCGTCCCCAATCTGCTCGATGCGCCCCTCGTTCATCACGATGATCCTGTCGGAAAGGGCGAAGGCCTCCTCCTGGTCGTGGGTAACATAGACGTAGGTGATATCCAGTTCTTTTTGGATGTTCCTGATCTCATTGCGCATCTCGATGCGTAGTTTGGCATCCAGGTTGGAGAGGGGTTCATCTAACAACAAAATTTCAGGATCGTAAACCAGCGCTCGCGCCAGGGCCACTCGTTGCTGCTGCCCGCCGGAGAGTTGGGTAGCCGACCGATCTTCCAACCCGGTCAACTTGACCAACTCTAAGATGCGTTCGGTTTTGGCTCTAATGTCACTCTTGGCATACTTTTTCTCTCGGAGAGGATAAGCAACATTCTCAAAGACCGAAAGATGCGGCCAAATGGCGTAAGACTGAAACACCATACCGAGACCGCGCTTATCCGGTTCGACAAAAACCCCCGCCTCCGGGGAGGCCACCGGCGACCCCGCAATGGAAATCCGCCCGCCATCGGGTTCCTCCAGGCCGGCGATGCAGCGCAGTGTGGTCGTTTTCCCGCAGCCGCTGGGACCGAGCAACGTAAGAAATTCCCCTTTCGCAACCTCGAAACTGACATCATCCACCGCGTTGACGGAGCCGAATTTTTTTGTGAGATTTACAACTTCCAGAAAGGCCATATTTCACTCCAATGTGTCGTAGATACGCCTGAGCTATCTGAGGCTCTCGGTAAACTCTTCCTTTACGATGCCACGGAAGAACAGGATTCCCAAAAGGATAATCAGCGCCTGGATGATGCTCAATGCTGCCACGGCGGGGAACTCGCCATCACGGACAAGCTGGTAAAGCTGCACAGAAATGACCTCATTGCCAGAATACCAGAGCAGGATGGCTGTGGATAACTCCCGCATGAAAAGGATAAACAGCAGGATCCACCCGGCCAGGAAGCCGGGCTTCAGCAGAGGGATGAGGATCTTGCGCCAGGTGGCGAACCACGAGGAACCGCACACCCGAGCCGATTCTTCCAATTCTGTGCCAAGCTGAAGCAAAGAGTTGGAGAATGTCCGCATCCCGTAGGGAATATAACGGGTGATGAAGGCAATCATGATAATCCACATTGTTCCATAGACCGGCAGGGGCGAGCGAATCCAGGCCCAGAGCAGGCCGATGGCAATTACCATGCCCGGCACACCCACCGGCAGCATGGTGATGTAATCGAAGAAGGCGCGAAATTTCAGCTTAGTTCGGTTCACCAGATAGGCTACCAACATGGTCATGACCAACAAGACAAAAGCGCCTATAGTGGACACAAACAAGCTGTTTTTGATAGCTCTGATGGTTGTTTCGTCTTCCAAGAGTACCAAACGGTAGTTATCCAGGGTCAGTAATTCCGGGCTGACTTTACCGGCCCAATACGTCAGAAACGAGACAACAATCAAAATTCCATAGGGCAAAACAATCGCCATAAAAAGATAGGCCAAATTAAGCGACAGGGTCAGGTATTTCCATTTTCCCAGGCGGATGAGATGGGGTCTGAAAGCCTTACCCGTAACGGTTGTGTATTCCCTACGCAGGACCCGGCGCTGTAAAAACACCCCCAGCGAAGCGATCGCCACAAGGAACATGGCTACGGCAGCCGCTTTGTTGTACTCCAGGGGATAGACCTCGGTAAAACGCTTGATCGTGGTGGTCAGCACAAAATCACCTCTGGGCATGATCAGATGCGCCGGCACGCCAAACTGCCCTGCGCTGTGAACAAAAACGATCACAATGCCAGAGACAAGCGCCGGGGCGGCCAGTGGGATGGTGACTTTAAAAATAGTCTTAAAGATATTTGACCCGCAGGTGCGCGCCGCCTCTTCGAGACTGGGATCCATGGCTTTGAACGAGCCGATGATGAATAAGTACATGTAGGGGGTATAGTAGAGCGTCAACACGAAGATCACCCCCCCTATGGTGAAGATGTCGAAGGGGGCTTCCTCCAGGCGAAAAATAGTTATCAGAAACTTGTTGATAAGACCCGTTCTGGGGGAAAGCAACAAACTCCAGGCAATACCGGCGACAAAGGGAGAGAGTAAAAAAGGCAAGATATTCAACACTTCCAGCTTGCGGCGGAAGGGCGTATCCGTCCTGGTTGTGATCCAGGCCAGCAAAATTGCTGACGGCGCGCTGAACAAGGTGGTCCCCAGCATGATGATGAAGGTGTTCTTTAGCGATTCAAGGATATTGGGTGAAGTGAACGCTACAATGAAGTTATTGAGCGTAAAGAAGCCGGGATCCCCAGGCAACGCGCTTCTCAAGCTTCCGTAAATCAGATACACCAGGGGATATAAGACGAGGAAACTGGCTATCAGGCCTGCCAGGACCATGAGAAGGATGGGCAGCTTCACCTTTCGCTGCAAATACGAGATCAGCGCGCTCATGATAAGAATTTACTCCTTGATGAGTCGGGGGAATGGATGGTGGTGGAGTCTCGTCGTGAATAAAGGAGATGAAAAAGCGAGAGACTCCACCGAAATGGGCAGGCTTGTTCCTAACGACCGGTAAGCTCGCGCCAATCTTCGATCAAGGCCTCCCGCTGCGCCTGGGCGTCTCTGAAGTCAATGCCAACGACGTTCATTTCGCCTATCGTAGGCAGACCTTCGGGAGCAGGAACATCTGCTCTAGCCGAATGGACACCGATGGATTGCACGAGTAAGGCTTGCGCCTCCTGGGAATAGAGGAAATCCTGGAATACTTTGGCCGCGTTGGGATGAGGCGCCTGGGCCATGATGGTATTCGGGGCGACCACTACGGCAATGCCCTCCTCCGGGAAGACGGCGTGCACCGGTGCACCTTTCAATACTCTGAACTCGTAATCCTTGTAGATCCATGCTTCAAAGAGTACCAACCATTCCCCGGAGAGCAGGTTGTTCATAGCCGCTTCAGATGACTCGTAGTATTGCGGTTCGAGTTCATTGAGTTTTTCATACCAATCCCGGGCATAAGGCTGATGAGCATAGTAATTCAAGTAGGCCCGCGTGCTGCCGGCTACATCTCCGCCAGCGATCACACCCGCATACTCTTCACTGAGCAAGTCTTCATAGCTCTGGACAGACTCCCAATCAATTGCATCCGTGTTCACGAGAGCGCCAATAGGCATCACCCGCAGCGGAGCAATATACCCCGGATACACCCAGCCCTCGGGGAGACCCTCATAGGCTTCGAATTCCGGGGAGTGGTATTCCATCAGGTTGCCCGCATCCAATTGATCCAGGAAAAACACCATATCCGTGATGTGGATGGCATCCACCAAGACCGCTCCGGCGCTTACCTCAGCCTGATAGCGGCCAACGATGTCGAGTGAACCGGCCTGGAACATTTTCAGTTCGATCTCCGGGTACTTCTCGGCCCAGAGTTCCGCCAGCGGTTCTCGGCCTGAACTCGGCATAGTGGTGTACCAGACCACTTCGCCTTCCTTCTTTGCCAGCGAGAGGGTGTCGGTGGGTTCTGGTTGGGCTTCGGCCTCAACCTCGACGATGACGGTCTCGATGACAGTTTCGACGACTGTCTCTTTTACGGTCACTTCTTCCTGGACAACTTGCGTGACCACGACCGTTTCCGGTTCTGCAGGTGCGCAGGCCGCTAAGAGCGCCGCCAGGATCACAACAAATGACAGATAGTAGGTTATTCGTTTCATAGGATTTTTCTCCTTTGTGCGAGATAAAAAGCGGATAAATTAAAAAAAGCCAAATCCGAGATGCCAGTTACCTCCTTTCGCCCCTACAAACCCCTTCCTTGTCCGACAGCCAGCGAGCGCACAGAGAGAAGCTTCATTTTTTACTACTCTCCCAACCCAACCTCAACGGCTTCAAGGTGTTTCAACATGGCCTCCCTGGCTGCTTCGGGATCACCTCGCTCTATAGCTTCGAAAATTTCACGATGCTCGACCATGTATTTCTCTGGCCGCCCCTGCACACTCAGGCTCTCTTCTTTCATATCGTGCCAAAAGCGCTTATGCATCCGATCCGCCAGGGAGTGCATACAATCGGCCAGCACGGGGTTCCGACAGGCAGCCGCCAACTGTAAATGGAATTCAAGATCCACCTCCATGGTCGATTCGCCCCGGGCCATTTTTTGTTCCATATTATCCAGGTACTTTTTCAAGGCCTGGATGTCTCCATCATCTCTCCTCAATGCAGCCAAAGATGCGATCTCAGGCTCAATGGTTTTCCTGGCTTCCAAAATCTCCAACGGGCTGCCTTCCTCGGCCAAGTCACGCAGCGATGAGGTCAGCCTGTTCATGGGGGGGATTCCTCTCACAAAACTGCCCACACCAGTCTTGCTCTCGACGACTCCCAGAATCTCCAGAGCACGCAGGGCCTCCCGAACCGAAGAGCGGCTAACGCCAAGCTGTTCGGCCAGTTGAGTCTCTGACGGCAATTGATCTTGCGGTTTCAGCGTTCCGTCTTTAATAAGGGACAGAATTTGATCAATAACCCTCATGTAGATTTTGGATGTCTCGATTGGTTCAAAAAGTGGTTGACTCATCAAGTTCCTCGCTTATTAAGTACTATGGCATATAGAGTATATGCTGTTTCTGTCTACTTGTCAAGTAGTATGCTTGTATACCTGTCAGACAGCATGTCAGCATAAAAAACATGAACTTAACTCACCGCTTCTCTTCTGCCCACAAAACATCTACAAAACTGTCAGCTTTTACCAATCCAAAATACTCTATAATTGTAGGGCTTATGCGGTTCGTTTTAAATTTACCGAAAAATTGCCCCCAAGAACAATCAACTCTTGCAAATTTGTACCCGGCGAACAGCATTAATGCGCAAATCAATCGCGGTGCAGAGCTGGATGAGATCATTGCGGTCTTGACCCGAGAAACAACACTCATTTTTCCCTGCTACTCAGCTTCGCTTTACCTGTTGTTCAAAATGATTGGCAAAGAATGAAATTTGTTAGGCAGCTCCTACAGAGAAGATCCACTATTGTCACACTTTCCTGGCTGCTCTATATTCCAGGCTT
>CAYFMI010000089.1:0-16008 GCA_964344175.1 uncultured Anaerolineales bacterium | reverse complement strand
ATCATCAAATTTAGAAAAATTAAGGGTTGAGCGCGTGCGCATCGTGCTGCGTAGGTGCTCGCATTTTTAGGGAAAAAAAGAGGGCATCCCATGATCGAGATGCCCCCAAAACTAGAAATTGTTGAATTACTCGGTAACCGTCGGTGGTTTGAAGATCAGGAAAACGGCATTGATCAAAATGCCAAGAACAGCGCCGGTAGCAATAGCGGGCAAACCACTGGGGAAAACACCCTGGAAGATGGGGATAGGCAGGAAGCCACCGGGGTAACCAATGTTACCGCCAATACCCACAACCATGATCACAGCGCCAACCGCCAGGTTGCGCGGATTGAACAGGCTGACCTTGTTCTCAACCATCAGTGCAATACCCTGCATACCGATGACGCCGAACAAATAGATTGCCAAACCGCCGCTGACGGCCAGGGGCACTGTGGCTACCAATGCTTCGAGTTTTCCAACGAAGCCCAAGAGCATGGAGATCACACCCGCTGCAACCAGCACGGGGCCGGAGTAGTTCAGGGTAATCGCCATCAACGAGTTATTCTCACCGTAGTTAGTGCCCGCAGTGGAGCCGAACAAACCATTGACCATATCGCCAATACCATCCAGGATCAGGTTGAAGCCAACATGCTCGTCAAGATGGTAAGGCTCTTCACCGATATCCTCAGCGTAGCGGTCGACATACAGGCTGATCTGGTATAGGTGAGCGGTTGATTCAGGGATGGTCGCAATCGCCATAATGCTGATGCTGAAGATCGCCGTGACAACCATCGCGCCGCTGAAGGTCGGGAAGGTGATGTGCGGCACAACCAGCCAGCTTGCTGCGCCAACGCCGGAAAGATCGATCAACCCGAAGGGGATGGATACAAGATAACCGACAATAGCGCCCAGCAAGATCGGCAGCATGCCGATAAAGCCTTTGCCGCGCAGGTACACTGAGAAAAGAATGGTTACGACCAAAGTCACAATAGATACCAGCCAGTTGGCCTGAGCCATGCCCAAAGCGGCAAAGCCAAGACCAAAGCCGATGATCGCGGCGACCGACCCGGTTACGACAGGGGGCAGAACCTTATCAATGGCTGCCTTGCCAACGGATTTGATGATGAAGCCGACGATAATGTTGATCACACCAGTAACCAAAATACCGGCCTGCATGGTGCTGATCAGCTCGTCGCTGGCGGGGACACCCCACTCGGCATTGGTAATTGCCAGGTAGGCGGTCAGATAGCTGAAGCTGGAGCCGTAGAACAAGGGGATGAATTTGCCGATGCCCCATTTCGAGAGTAACAGCGCAACGACCGTCGCCAAACCGGCAACGAACAGCACGGTGGATACGTGGAACCCGGTAAACAACGCGCAGAACACGGTCGCCGGGAACATGGTCAACACATGCTGGAAGCCCAGCAAGAGCATCTTTCCAACAGGGGGAACTTCATTGGGCAGATAACCCGGAATCTTTCTTTCTGCCATAGCCATGTTTCATTCTCCTTTAGAAGTTTGATAGAAAAAGACGTTGAATTTAGCAATATGCTTTGGCAAAGCGCTTGCTAAAAAGCCACTCGCAATTCTCCCAGGCACCACCTCCTTTCAAAACTTCATCAACAGTTTTTATCCAACAAAAACGACACCGGTAAATCTCACAAAGGTATGGTTAAACCGTTCAGCAACTGGCCTAACCTAAATTGGTAATGAGTACAACCACAAACACTACAAACACAATGCCAAACGCAACGATCATCAATTCCTTGTTCGAGCGGGGTTCATTGATATTGCTCATTGAGGCTCCTTTCTTACCCGAATTTGGATGTTCTATCGTATCGCACTGGTGTCGCTCAGGTGGGTTTTCACACTAGAAGTTACGCACTTGCTCAGGGAAGCCCGGAATATCTTTTATCGAACTGCGTAAGTTCTAACATTAAACAACCTAGAGAGCCTCATTGATCTTATCAAGGCCGCTTTTAATCATGCTCTTGCTTACCGTGTCAAATAAACGCTGCCCAACACTGGCAACCCTGCCGCCAATTTGGACTTCGCCTTCGTAAGTCATCAACGTGGTGCCATCACCCTGATCGCGCAGTTGTACATCACCCGTGCCTTTTAGAAACCCGGCTTTGCCTCTGCCCTCAACAATCAGGGTATAACTTTCGGGCGGCACTTCGTTAGCCACGGTAAGCTTTCCGCCAAAGGTACCCGAAACGGGGCCAATGCGGATCTTCATTTCGCCCTCGTATTCACTTTCCCCCACCTGGTCTAAACTCTGTGTCCCCGGCAATGCAGTTGCCAACACATCGGGGTCGCGCAGGATTTGCCATACTTTGTCTCGTGATCCATTGAAGGTGTATTCACCCTGGAGCTTCATTGTTTATTCCTCGCTATATAACAATTCGAACAACTGATTGGGGCTGAGCGGTGTTTCGAATACCTCCAACCCAAACGCGCCCAGAGCGCTTTCCAGCGCTTGCGCGAACAACGCCGGAACAGGGATCGCGCCCGCCTCGCCAACACCTTTATTTCCCAATTCATTCAAGGGAGATTTGGTTTCGGTATGGCCTACCTCGATACGCGGGGGCATCTCTGAGGCCGAGGGAATCAAGTAATCGGCCAATGAGGCGTTTAGCAATTGTCCATTCTCATCGTAATAGAGTTTTTCATAGTAGGCATTGCCAATACCCATTGAGACTCCGCCGTGAATTTGTCCCTCGACAATCATCGGGTTGAGCATTGTGCCGCAATCTTCAACGGTCACATAACGTTTGATGTCGATCATCATCGTCTCTGGGTCAATTTCTAAAATCACGGCGTGAGTTCCGAAGGCGGTTGCACCATACTGCGGCCCGAAATAATCGGTCGACTCGAGGCCCGGCTCGGTGCCCGGCTCAACGGCCCCGCGCAACGGGTTCGCCAGGGCCGCCAACTCGCCCAGGCTGACCGACATGCGCGGCACATCTGCAACACGTACAACACCGTTTTCAAGTTCGAGTTCCTCTTCCGGGGCCTCTAAAACTTTACTGGCTAACTTGAGTACCTTTTTACGCACACCTTTCGCAGCCGCCAAAACCGCGTTCCCGGCCACCACCGCGCCGCGGCTGGCAAACGTGCCAGTACCCCAATGGAACTCTGCTGTATCGCCGGTGACAATGCGCACATCGGTTACATCTACGCCCAATTGCTCGGCCACAATTTGAGCAAATGAAGTAAAGTGTCCCTGACCCTGCGTGCCGATGCCGGTCGCCAAATTCACTTTGCCACTCGGTTCAACCTGCACACGCGCCCCCTCATACGGCCCCACGCCCGAGGTTTCGATAAACGGCACAATGGCAATGCCAACGTATTTCCCTTCGGCGCGCAGGCGGGGCTGCTCTTCTTTCAAAAACTCTTCATAACCGATCATCTCAGCGGCTTTCTCGATAGAGGGTAAATAATTACCGCTATCCAGCACCAGTTCAGCAAAGGCCTGGTCGATAATGTGATGGTTATAGGGGAATTCATCCGGCGAGATGAAATTGCGTTTGCGGATTTCTACCGGATCGAGGCCCAGCTCTTTAGCGGCCGCATCCAGCATGCGCTCAATAACATAGACGCCCTGCGGGCGTCCGGCGCCTCGCACGGGGGTGACGATGGTCTTGTTCGTGAAGACGACTTTAAACTCCGAAGAGAAACTCGGAATTTTATACGGCCCCACGACGTGACTCTGGGTATTGAGCGGGATGGTCAACCCATAGGGGTCATAGGCTCCGGTATCGTGCAAGAAGTCATCCTTCAAACCCAGGATCTTGCCATCCTTCGTGAGGGCCAACTCCACCTGATGCACCTGACCGCGCTCTTGGGTCGTAGCGTAAAAATTCTCGCGCCGGTCTTCGATCCATTTAACCGGGCGGCCCAACTTCATTGAGACCCAGGGGATCAGCATCTCTTCGGGGTAGAACATCATAATTTTGGGGCCAAACCCACCCCCCACAAAGGGAGCGATCACCCGCACCTGGTTTTGCGATAATCCTAAACGCGCGGCAGTGCCATTGCGAATAGGGATTGGCGCCTGGGTGGTATCCCAAATGGTCAACAACTGACTCTTGGTATCCCAATTTGCCACCACGCCGCGGTTCTCCATAGCGGCTGCCGCGCCGCGATCGATGACAATGCGCTTCTTGACGACAACGTCCGCCTGGGTGCGAGCCGCTTCATAATCGCCGGTCTCCTGGTAGAGGCGGGCGGCGAGATTCGATTCGAGATCATCATGCACCAGCGGGCTATCGGGCTGCATGGCGGCTTCAATATCTACCACGGCGGGCAGCGGTTCCAGGTCGGCATAGATCAGTTCGACAGCGTCTTCGGCAATATAGCGATTTTCGGCAATTACCACAGCGATGGCCTCGCCAACATGACGGACAATATCCTTAACCAGCGGCACCTGCCTGCGCGAGTAGAAAGTTACATCCTCAACGGTTGGCGGGGGAGAGACCAACGGCGGGCCTGGCTCCCAATCGGCACCCATATCTTCGGCAGTATAGACTGCCACAACCCCGGGCAGGGCACGCGCTTCTGAAACATCTACACTCAGCAAGCGTGCATGGGCGTAGTCGCTGCGCAAAAATGCGGCATGCAGCATCCCCGGAATTTCGACATCATCTACAAATAAAGCCTGTCCGGTTAAGAGCCGCGGATCTTCATTTCGTTTTACGCGTTTTCCAATGTACTTTTTCGTCACGGATCCACTCCTGTGTTAATAACACTGCAATTCGAAAAAGGTATTGCAATATTTTAAGTAGATTCTTTCACGAACACCTTCATCCAGTTGCATTTCTATTATGCTTGCATTTTCTCAGCGGCCAGCTTCACGGCATCAACAATATGCTGATACCCGGTACAGCGACATAAATTTCCAGAGATCGCTTCGCGGATTTCTTCTTCGCTGGGGTGGGGGTTCTCTTCCAAAAATGGCACTAAGGTTGTCAAAAATCCTGGCGTGCAAAAACCACATTGCAAACCATGCGCTTCCCAGAAGGCTTCTTGGAGCGGGTGCAGCTCATCCATAGTGCCCAAACCTTCCACAGTCGTGATCTCATGGCCGTGAGCCTGAGGGGAATAGATCAGGCAGGCGCGCGCCGGCTCACCATCGAACAGAATTGTGCAGGCGCCGCAAACACCATGTTCGCAACCCACATGGGTGCCGGTCAGGCCCAGATCATGACGTAAAAAATCACTGAGCAGGGTTCGAGGCTCTACTTCACGTTCATGGAGAGTTCCGTTTACAGTTACCGATAGATTAAATAAGTTACTCATGATTTGCTCCTCATCCTCCGCTTATTGGGCACTCTGGGCGCGCTGGAATGCTTCTTCTAAAGCCCGACGGGCCAGTACGTTTGCCAGATGCCGGCGGAACTCTGCTGTGGCGTGAATATCGCTGCTGGGGTCAATGTCATTTGTCGCAGCCACTTCAGCCGCCTGGCGAATAAGTTCTTCGGAGGGCGTTTGGCCTTCGAGAATGGCAACGCCCTGGACACCTTCCATAGGGCCGTCACCCGAACTCAGGAATACCATTTTAGCGTGCTGACATTTTCCGGCATCATCCAGACCGACTGAGGCCGCCACACCGCTGAGGGCAAAATCGTGCGGACGGCGGGCGACTTCTTTTAACGACCAGCCATAGCGCTTGGGGATCGCAGGTAATTTGATTTCGACTAGCAGCTCTTCAGGTTCTAATATCGTTGTAAATAACCCAATAAAGAACTCACTCGCCGGAACCCAACGTTCGCCGGCCTGGCTTTGCAATCGACATTGGGCATCCAATGCCACGCTCACGGCCACGAGTTCTGCCGATGGATCAGCATGCGCCAGACTACCGCCAAACGTGCCGCGAGTGCGGATTTGCTCGGTAGCAATATTGGGCATAGTCTCGTGAACCAGGGGGGCGCGCTCGGTGATGATCGGATCAAACTGAACAGTCTTGTGCCGCGTCATAGCTCCAATGAACACTCCGCCAGCATCTTCGGGTTTGATTTCAAACAGTTCGGGGATGTTGTTCAAATCGACCAGCACCTCAGGTTGTGCCAGGCGAAAATTCATCATCGGGATCAGGCTTTGTCCACCAGCAATAGCCTTCGCATCATAACCGTGTTCGGCCATAAGGGCTAAGGCTTCATCGAGTGAGGCGGGGGCATAATAATCAAAGGGAGGTGGCTTCATAGAGTAATGTCTCCTTTATTCTCCACTGCGGTTCATTACCGCTTAGTTATCCTAACGAATTATTCGTCAAAAATCAATCGTTCTTCACACATTTTTTATTTTCACCCTATGCGTCAAGAACTCCCCAATCGTTGTGGGGGGGCGCTGCAATAACCAGCTTAACACATTGGCATTGCCGCGAAATCCATATTTCTCATAGTAGGTGAACATTTGCATTAATGTGGCGATTTTATACACATCCAGTTGTGCTTCTCGGGCGCTTTGCTGCCACTCATCCAGCGGAATTGCCTGGGCAGTTACCCGCTTAACAAGCAGGCTACTCAGCAGTTCAGCCACATCAGCAGGTGAAACCGCTTCAGTACCCGCTAACTCATACGTGGCTCCCTGGTGGCCGGGCTGAGTAAGCACAATAGCTGCGGCCTCGGCGACATCTTCTAAATCGACCAGGCAGGTCTGCGTCTCTGGTGAATAAGGCAAAGCGTAGATACCGTACCGGGTAATGGCATCCCAATAGGCCAGGATATTTTGCATATAGGCAGTCGGCTGCAAGATGGTGTAACTCAGCCCAGACTCAAAGACTAATTCTTCCACGCGCAACTTATTCCAGTGATGCGGCATGGCCTCGGTTTGGGGGTGCATCACCGAGTGATAGACAAAATGCTCTACCCCGGCAGACTTCGCCGCCGCCAGCACGCCTTGCCCAATGCCAACTTCATCGGGGTGCATATTGGGGGGAATATGGTAAACCGATTCCATGCCGCGCATGGCTTGCTGGATAGCAGTCTGATCTTGAAGATCACCGACTACAACCTCCGCTGCTCCTATGGCAAGAAGGATAGTTTCCTGCTCGGGGCGGCGCACAAACGCCCGAACAGGCGCGCCACGCGCCCTCAGGGTTGCTACAACCGCCTGGCCTGTTTTTCCTGCTGCTCCGGTAATCAGTATCATCGACAAAAAGGGCCTGGCGGATACTCCAACAACCCGTCAGGCCTGATCAGTTTACTCGGCTTCTTTAAAGGCGATAAAGCGCGCCCAACAAGAGGCCAGCTCCATGCCCTTTTGAATAAAGCAACCAACAAAGTAACGACCGCTTTCCATACCGGCAAGCGCGCCGCCCAAATTCTCGGCATGGACAATGCCTTTGGGGAACAAGTTGAGATGCATATCTTGGTAGTACTGATCCAGCGGATAGATCGTATCCCAGTCGGCGCCGTATTGCTCAGTGAGTTTCCGGTTAGCCTCCGCAAAGGTTTTGGGGTGCCACAAACGCTGGATGGTATTCATGGGATGCTCCATCGCCACACAATCCACTGCCAACCATTTGATCTTTTTCTGAACACACCATTCGGCAAAATCCGGCGAGGGGCCTGGGTGTCGGATCATATAACGGAATTCGTCCGAATCCGGGCTGTTCCAGCCAAATTTATGATACCCGGTCTTGATGACCAGAATATCACCCTCACGTACTTCAACGACCTTCTCAATCATCTCCGGGGTGTAAACGCTGGTATCGCTGACATACTCCGAAATATCGGCCACTGCGCCATCGCCAAACCAATAGTCAAAGGGCATTTCACCAATCGTGCGCCCGGCAGCGTGGAAGTGCTTTTCACCATCCATATGGGTTGCCAGATGGAAGCTAGCCCGGCAGTGAGCGTTATTGCGCCCCAGGCCAAAATATTGCCCGCCGACGCGCTTGGTGTACTTGACACTCAAGGGCACATAGTTGGCCCATTGCGGCGTCTGAACGCTGAAAGGCAGGGTCATATCCAGCATCTCGATCTGCTGCATGGCGGCGAAGAAATCACCCTCGCTCATTCCCTGGGGAGCCTGCAAAGCCACCACCCGGCTCCAGGCCGATTCAACTTCCATATAGGGAATCGGCTGTACCATGATCCAGGCGCGCTGGTTGCTCAAGGCCTGAATTTGCCCACCCAGCGACTCGGCCAGCAACAGCCCGGCCTTGGGCATAGTGATATGGGACAACTTGTGATACTGCTCCGGCGGGAACATTTCATCCCAGCTTTTGCCATACTCTGCTTTGAGTTTGGCTTCGGCCTTCTCGAACTCACGGGCATGCATATAGCGCAAGTTGGTGTTCATGGGATGTTCTGCCGAACCGCAATCCACGCCAATTAGCTTCAATTTCATATCCAGCGCCCACTGGAAAAATTCCGGTGAGGGGCCAGGATGACGCAGGTAATAGCCGAATTCTTTATTCTCAATGCCGCCTTGCGCATCGGGGTTGGGAACATCGGGTTGATCCCAGCCATATTTGTGATAGCCAGTGTTGATGATGAGAATATCGCCTTTCTTGACCTCGGCGCGGGCCGTGATCATTTCGGGGGTGTAGAGGCTGTAATCGGAAACGGCATCGGAAATATCCACGACCACGCCTTCGCCGCACAAGTCTGTCAAGGGAATATCCGCAACAGCGCGTTCCCCCGAATGGAAAGCCCGCGGCCCAACCAGATGTGTACCGGTGTTATTACTCCACTCAATCAACTGCCCATTGGCCCCCTGTCCGCCGCCAAAAGAACCGGTCAGGCGCTTGAAGAAATGCACTTGCAAGGGCATCTCACCGGGATACGGCGGGGTAAAAATACTCAGCGCCTGGGTGAGGTCATACCATTTGGCGTGATTGAGTGTTTTGATAGATTGCTCACGATCCATTTTTTGCTCCTCACTAAAGAAAAAACGTGAACCGCACCAGCGTACGCTTCACGTTTTTCGTTTTAGAAATCATACTTCTCCGCAAATGCCACCAGCGCTTCTTCGAACATACTTAATTCGGGGCGCACCAACCCGGCACCCACCTGCCCAACACCGGGGTCTTTGTGAGCGATGCCCGTGTTAACACGCGGTGTGATCCCCAACTCAACAACTTTGCGAATGTCGATGCCGGTAGGCGTGCCGCGGAAATCTAACGGGGGGATGGTGAAATACTTATGCTCGGCATACGAGATTTCATACATTTCGAGCGTCGCATTGATGGCGTCCTTCGGGGTACCGCTGACGAAGGTCACAATGGCTGGGGCTGCGGCCATCGCGAAACCGCCGATACCGGCTGTCTCGGTGATGGTGCTGTCGCCGATGTCGCCGCTTGAGTCGGCTTCGGTAAAACCGGGGAAATACAACCCCTTAGGAACACCCACCGGCGACGTGAACCAGCGGTCGCCTAAGCCACTGATGCGGATCCCAAAATCGGTGCCGTTACGCGCCATCACGCTAACGATGGTGCTGCCCTCGATATTATGGGCCACGTCCACCATCGCTTTGCAGGCCGCCATCACCGGGTTCAGAATCGTCAGGGCATTGTCGCCCATAAATTTGATGATATCCGAAGCTGTGTCAGCATCATTGGCGGCTTTGACCACATAGGGAGCCAGCGCCTTGGTAAACAAAACCGAACCGGCTTTGTTGCGGTTATGGCCTTCATCGCCCATGTGCAAGGCCTCGGCCAGCATGGCGCGGATGTCGATTCCGCCGCTCAGCTCGATGGCTTTGCCCAGCACCGGAGCCATGACGCCTTCCATCCAACTGAAACGCTCAATGACTTCCTCGCTATATGCGCCATAGCGCAGCACCTTGCCGTAGCCCTCGTTGAGATTGGAGTAGGAATAATTGCCATGGGTCTTATTTTCCAGAATATAGACCGACATATTCGGCGAGGTGACGCCGGCCATCGGCCCTACCGATTGGTGATGATGACAAGGCTCCAATTTAATTTTCCCCGATTCAACCAGCTTTTGAGCTTCGGCCATATCTTTGGCCTTACCTTCATAGATCAACGCACCCGTGATAGCGCCGCGCATTGGGCCGGATGCCCGTTCCCAGGTAATCGGCGGGCCGGCGTGCATCAGCAAATTATCCCGCATCCCGGGGACAACATCAATCGCTTTGCCCATACCCACCACCACCGGGCGGGCCTCCATCATTCGTTCCGTTGCTTCAAGATTTGCTTTTTCAATATCCATTCAATTGCCTCCGAATCATAACTAGGCGTTTACGCTTTTGCCTTCATTTTCTCTAAAATGGCCATTAATTTTTCATTGCCGCCGGCGGCGGGTTTCCAGTCCACATGCACCACCGCAGCCTCCTGGGCTTGCAAACTCTCGGTGAATGAATCCAACCCGCAATTGATCCCGGCCAGGGGCTGCTGAAGCGAAGCCAGGTCAACCCCCTCCTGCTGCGCATCTGCCAAATCAGCCTGCGATGGCTCAATAGCTTGCAGCACACGCCCCACATAGCGAGCGGCAGCATCATTGCTGGTTTCGACGCGCGCTCCGGCTTCTTCCAGCAGTTGGATCTGACCGGCCATATCTTGCGGATCTTCATCTGTACCGGAGACCACCGCAACGACCTCCAGGTGGCGGCCTGCCTTTCGGGCTGTTTCTATCCCGGCAGCAATAGCCGGAGCCAACTCGCCCGCCGGGTCGGAGTGAGATCCGTATCCCAGGACAACATCCAGCAAAATGACCGCCACTTCGGGGTCGGCAGCTTCTTTCTCCAATCGGCGGATGCGTAAATCGTTGTCCATCATCGGGTGCAGACGCCCAACGGTAAACTCGTCTTCACCCAGGTCGATGACCGTGTGTTCCTGGCTGACCAGGGAATCGGGCAGTTTGTTCTTTTTATCCAATGGGGCATTTGAGTACACCACCGGGAAATAATTTTGTAAAATCAGCAGGGCTTCATATTGTAATGTCCCGCCGGAGAACAACCCCCGCAAATAGCGCTGACCGGAGGCAAATTTCGAAATATCCGGCGCTGCGCCAAATTCGTCGGCAGTATCGACCAGCTTAATCGCCAAATCGGCTGTCTCATCAAAGGTGGTGGCGAAGAAGATGTTATCCACTCTGCGGGAGGCCGTCGCATAACCGATAAAGTTTACAACCACTGGTTTCCCTGCCGAGCGGGCCGCTTTGACCAACTCATCGGCCACCTGGGGAGAAGGCGGCTTTGAGACCAAGACAATCACTTTGGTCTCCGGGTCACGCGCCAGCAAGTCGAGGCCCTGACGCGCCGTAGCTGCATTGACCGCCTCCGAGAGATCGCGGCCACCGGTGCCCAAAGCGTGCGTCAGGCCGCCGCCCATCTGATGGATGCGCACCGAAACTTGCTGCAAACCGGTCCCCGAAGCGGCCACCATCCCAATGGGGCCGCGGCGCACTTTGTTGGCAAATCCCAACCCCACCCCATTGACGATCGCCGTGCCGCAGTCCGGCCCCATCACCAGCAGGCCTTTCTGCGCGGCTTCTTCCTTCAAAGCGATTTCATCTTCCAGGGATACATTATCACTGTACAAAAAGACATGCTTATTAAGACCTAGCGCCTGGCGGGCCACACCGGCAGCATAGCGCCCCGGCACAGAGATCAGCACCCAGTGTGCATTGGGCAACATGGCGACGGCGGTTTCCATACTCTTGGGACGATATTCATCATCCACGCCCCCGCTGCTGCGGCGCGAGGCAACCAATTCGTCCACTTTTTCAATTGCCGTTTGAGTTGCGTCTTCCGATGCCCCCTTCACAACAATGACAAGATCATCGGGATTAGCGGCTTTAGCTTCGGGAACCAATAAGCCGCTTTGCGCCAAAACATCCTTATTGGCGTCTGTCCCCATCACTACTCCAGCATCCAATACACCGGGCTGCTCTGCTAAAGAGCGTTGCAATTGCATCAAGATCACTGAGTCGTAATACGCCCCCGTACGAATTTCTACCATAAGAACTGCCATACAAACTCCTTCCTGCCAGAAATGTACACACATTTGCCCTGATATTTCAAATTATCCAGGATCAATAAACACCAGTTCTGTAGAATCTACGATTCAAAGATTGCCAAGAGAAATAATGGACTCCTTTCGAAGGTTCTGCCACTTAAATTTACGGGAAGATAAGTATAAACCCTCTATCACCCAAAATCAAATGATATTAAGCACTTTTTGAATAACCGGCAGATCTGGACTACGCTATAATGAGCAAATGCAAATAACGCACATGAGTGTTAAAACCATTGGGAGCATTGCCCACCAGCAATTGACAAGCGACCAAACCGGCTCGATTATGGGAGTAACTTCCAAGGGGATTTTTGTGAAGACCGCCCATCGCTGGGTGATTTTTTTGTCGCATGAAAAGGACCGCGGCCCGTTGACTGTGAATGTTCTAGGAGAGATTTTGCTGCTAGAGAGGCTGACTTCGGGAGGGCTGGTCAATATCTCCCCAGGGTTGATTCATCTCCCTGATGGGAACATTCTCATCTCAACTGCCGGGGCGCCTATCTGGCAGCCCAGGCGAAACACTAGCCCCCCCCTGCCCCCCGATAAATGTTACCAGCGTCTTACTGCCCTAACAAATAACATAATTGCCCGCGGCGAGTTGCACGGATTTGGACGTATGTTGCCGAACATTATCGCCCGCGACTCTCAAAATGTCGCTACACCCATCCAGAAGCCCCTTCGACAGATCTTCAAGATTCAAGCAGCCATCAGACGCGGCGAACTGAATACTATGCCTGAGATGCTTTTTCCGCTGATGGGCATGGGGAGCGGCCTGACTCCCTCCGGGGATGATTTCATCCTCGGGCTGCTACTCAGCCTGAACCGGGGGATAGATTCAACCAAACCGGATGACACATTGGCACATCTTAACCAGCTAGTCACCACCGCCGCCTACCAGAAAACGACCACCATCAGCGCCAATTTGATCGAATGCGCGGCAGCAGGGCTGGCCGACGAGCGTCTTACCCTGGTCATAGATAACGCCCTTTTTGGCTATACGCAATCCCTGTCGAAACTCACCAACGGACTGCTCAACTGGGGCAACTCTTCGGGCGCTGATGCCCTGGTCGGAATGTTGACCGCCTGCACTCCACAAAACGCATGAAAGATCTCCCCATCACCCAAATCAATCTTCCGCCCGGCGTTATCGACCTCGGCATGGGCAACCCCGACCTGGACTTGCTGCCAACCGCAGCACTCCAGCAAGCGTCTGAGGCCTATTTCAGCGCTGCCGATGCGCGCCCCTTGCAATATGGGGCCGAACAAGGCGACGCTTATTTTCGGCAGGCGTTGGCAGATTTCTTGAGCGGGATTTGCCACATCCCCTCACACCCAGATACGGTCTTTATCACCAGCGGCGCGTCAGCCGCGTTGGATTTGATATGCACGCTCTATACGCGCCCCGGTGATGTAATTTTCGTCGAGGAGCCAACTTATTTCCTGGCTCTGCGCATCTTCGCCGATCATGGGTTGCGGGTTATTTCAATCCCCATGGATGATGAGGGGCTGCGCCTGGACACATTGGAAGAAAAATTGGTCGCATTCCACCCGAAACTCATCTACACCATCCCGGCCTTTCAAAACCCCAGCGGACGGACACTTTCACAAGACCGCCGGGAGAAGCTGGCTGAATTGGCGCAGCGCCACGATTTCTTGATCGCGGCGGATGAGGTCTATCAGCTATTGGCCTATCACCAGACTCCACCGCGGCCTTTTGCCGCCATGGTCGATGATGTTGAACAAGTCATTTCCATCAACTCGTTCTCGAAGATTCTGGCCCCTGGGTTGCGCCTGGGTTGGATTCAGACTCATCCCAAAGTGCTCGCGCGCCTGACCGGCTGCGGCCTGCTCGACAGTGGCGGCGGGATGAACCCCTTTACCTCGGCATTGGTGCGCGGCTTGATCGAAGCGGGCGGGCTGGGGGCCAATATTGCCAAGTTGCGAATAGAATATGCACAGCGCCTCGGTGTGATGAATGCGGCCTTGCGCCAACACATCCCTATGGCGGAGTTCAGCCCCCCCGAAGGCGGCTTCTTCTTTTGGGTGCGTTTACCGGGTGTAAATACTGTGACATTACGCGCTAAAGCGAAGTCGTTTGATGTTGACCTTCGCCCTGGCAGGCTATTTTCTAGCGCGGGGGAAATGCAAAACTATGCCCGCTTGAGCTTCTGTTGTTATGGTTCAGAAGAAATTGAAGCGGGCATTAAACGTCTGAGTTATTGTCTGGAATGATGTTCAGGCATCTGGCTACCTGACACTTTTAATTCTGGATGCTGATTCACGCAGATTTCTATGATTTTTTGATTGTTTCTTCACCATTTTTTGCCTTTATCCGCGATCATCAGCGTAAATCTGCGTGCTATTTTTTAAACTGTCAGGTGGCCAGTTCAGGCGTCATAGGTTGTCGATGTCACATCGCCGCCTGTCCCTGTCCAATTAGAGTGGAAGAACTCACCACGCGGGCGATCGATGCGCTCATAAGTGTGCGCCCCAAAATAATCGCGCTGGGCCTGGAGCAAATTAGCAGGCAAGCGCTCTGAGCGATAACCATCGTAGAATGCCAATGCGCTGGACATTGCTGGAACAGGGATGCCATTCTCCACGGCTTTGGCGACTACCCGCCGCCAGGCTACCTGTGCGGTATCCACTTCGGCCATGAAATATGCGTCTAACAACATATTGGACAATTCCGGATTCTGGTCGTAGGCTTCTTTGATTTTGCCCAGGAAGGCCGAGCGGATAATGCAGCCGCCGCGCCACATCAGGGCAATGCCACCGTAGTTTAGGTCCCAGTTGTATTCAGTTGCCGCAGCGCGCATCAGCATGTAGCCCTGGGTGTAGGAAATAATCTTGGCGGCATACAATGCCTGACGGATGTCTTCGACAAAGGCGGCTTTTTCACCATCAAAGCACGGCTGAGGGCCGGTTAACATTTTGGAGGCGGCCACACGCTCTTCTTTGAGAGCGCTTAAGGCGCGTGCCAAAACCGCTTCGCCGATCAAGGTCAGGGGGATGCCCAACTCCAGGGCGTTGACCGCCGTCCAGCGGCCGGTGCCTTTTTGCCCGGCTGCGTCGAGAATTTTCTCGACCAGCGGCTCACCGTCTTCATCAACGTAGCCTAATATATCAGCGGTAATTTCAATCAGATATGAATCGAGTACGCCCTGATTCCACTCGCTAAAAACAGCCTGCATTTGCGCGGCACTCATTCCCAAGACGGTTTTCATCACATGATAGGCCTCGCTGATCAGCTGCATATCACCGTACTCGATGCCATTATGCACCATTTTGACAAAGTGCCCGGCGCCATCTGAACCGACCCAATCACAACACGGGGTGCCGCCTTCGACTTTGGCAGCAATGCTCTGAAAGATCTCTTTAACATGCGGCCAGGCTTCTGGCGCGCCCCCAGGCATAATTGAAGGCCCGGTGCGAGCGCCCTCCTCCCCCCCGGAGACGCCCGTCCCAACAAACAGAATGCCTTTTTCGCCAAGTTCGCGCGTGCGACGGATCGAGTCTGGGTAATACGAGTTTCCGCCGTCGATGATGATATCGCCTTCATCCAGCAAGGGCATCAGCTGCTTAATGGTGGCGTCCACTGGTCGGCCAGCCTTGACCATTATCATAACTTTACGCGGTCGTTTGAGGGTGGCAACCAATTCTTCGGGTGAGTAGGTGCCAATGATCTGCGACTCAGCAGCTTCGTCTGCCATAAAGTCGCTGACTTTGCTGGTTGTGCGGTTATAGACAGCCACCGTGTAGCCGTGGTCGTTCATATTCAAGACCAGATTCTGACCCATTACGGCCAGACCGATCAAACCAATATCTGCTTTGGGGTGCATATCCTACCTCGTGATACCTTCTAATCGTAACTACTCAAGGCAAATCTCCGTAATGAGAATACCCTTTTTTCAGCCCTTTCCGGTTCGATGTTGAGCAATTACTCCTAATCTAAAACACCCCACGGGATAACCTGTGGGGTGTTGGGGGCAAGTAAGCCCGAACAAGGCTCCTCGGGTAGGATTTGAACCTACAACCTAGCG
>CAYFMI010000088.1:0-16235 GCA_964344175.1 uncultured Anaerolineales bacterium | reverse complement strand
CAGCTTTGCAGGTGCCCTGATCCTTCTACGCTAATCAAATGTCAACAGAACCTAGATAAAGTCTCAACGTTGCAAGTGGCAGTCGCCTCACTGGCGGCTGCCATTTGCTGTGGGTACACTTCATTCATTCGGATATGTAATCTATGGAAAATCATCAAAAACAACCTTTGCTATCACCTATTATGATTTGGTTTATGTTCGCAATGGTACTTGCCAATATTGCCGGCTCGATGTTCCCGATGTTGATGCCGATCTACCTGACCGAGTTGGGCGCCAGCATTACCCAAGTGGGGCTGGTGTTTACCCTGTCATCGGTGGCTATTCTGATTTTACAGTTGTTCGGCGGTTGGGTCTCTGACTCAATAGGCCGGCTGCGGGCCATTGCTATTGGCAGCGTCGGCGGGGTGATTGGTTACACGGCAATGCTGATGGCGCCTTCCTGGCAATGGATGCTGGTTGCCATCTCGGTAAGTCAAATTCCTTATGCGCTGGTTGGTCCAAGTTTCGGTGCATTCATTGCCGAAAACTCCACAGAGAAAAATCGCGGCAAGGTCTATGGTATCACTGATACCATCTTCCAGATCACAGGGATCATTGGACCGCCGTTGGGGGGCTTTCTGTCGCAGTTTTACGGTTTTCGAATCATGCTTTTGGGTTCGGCTGTGCTGTACACGGCCGCGGCCGGGCTGCGCATCTGGATGGCAACCACGATGACCTCGCCCGAAGAAAAGGCGCCTGAGAAACTGACGGCTTCTTCCTTCAAATCTAGCTTGGTGACAATGTGGGGGATGCTGATTGGCGGCGGTGTGATTACCTGGATCTTTGTGACCGATGGCGTACGCGATATCGCCTTCCGGCTCTCTGGCGAATTAATGCCGCTTTACCTTGAGCAAATTGGCGGAATCTCAATGATGCAAATCGGTTTCTTGGGTTCGATCTTCTCCGGCGCGATGATGTTCACACCGATGTTGTCGGGGCTGATTTCTGACAAATTCGGTGAGCGCGTCCCGATTTCGATTGGCTTCACGTTGGTCTTCGCCGCTTTTATGATCTTTTTGCAGGTGAATAGCTTTCTGGGATTTGCCGCTGCCTGGATTGTATTTGGGGCAGGTGTAGGATTACTCAGCCCGGCGTATCAATCCTTGATCTCAAAGGTGGTGCCGCAAAAATTGCTGGGGGTGTTCACGGGGATGTTCCGCAGCAGTTTAGGCTTGATCTCGCTGCCCGCCCCCTGGATTGGCGCGCAGTTGTGGGAACGCTTCAGCCCGCGTTTGCCCTTTACCATTACGGCATTTGTCGCTTTGGCGAGTGTGGTGCCAATCTGGTTCAAGTTCAAAGTGCCGGATAATGTGGAAACCGCAGCGCCCGAATAAACATAAGCCCCCCAATAGTTAAGCTTTCTGGCGCTCATTCGTGGAATGCACTTCCCCGTTTTTTCGAAATACACACCCCGGATATTAATTTCGGGGTGTGTTATGTTTATTCGTTTAGCATTGCTTGAATCTCTTCTGTGCGCTGCTGGATGGTGGCGGCCAGTTCTTGCTGCTCGCGTTGCCCGAAAAGCCAATCGCCAATGATGACGCTCTCCACATCGGCGAGGGCATCGTAAATCAGGTAAAGCAATCGCTGGGCTTCGCTGGGGTGTTCGATCAGGGCGGCAAGTGTCTTTTCGATCTGCACGGTATGTTGGCGCAAGTGCGAATCCAGTCGGTGCAGGCGAAACTCCACCGATAAGGGGATGCCCTCCCACCACAGGGAGTCTGCATCCAGCTCTGAGCCGCGTATGTCGGCCAATTCGCGCATCACGCGCTTATGTAGTGAATCATAAACGGCCAAAATTCCCGAAAGCGAGAGACGATTCATCGTGCGCTCAAATTCGGCAAAAGACCCGACAAATTCTTCAATATCTTCAGGCGGCATCTCGACCGGTTCATCTATTCCCTGTCGATGTTGTTGGACAGCAAACCATATCCGGGCGAAGAATTCGCGCTCAGCAGCAATGACATGACCCAAAATGCCCTTCAGATGCCACTCATCCTTCGCGGGAGGGGTGGTGAGCAACGTGTCGTCTGCGGCAAGAAGGACAGCCTGGAAACGACGGTAGGCGGCATGATATTGCCCCAATGCGCGCTGGGCGGTGCTGATATTTTTATCACCAAGAGTGCGTTGAGCGAGTAACGCGGCAGCCAGTTGGCGCAATTCTTCATACGTGCGAAAAAACGCGTAGCGCAGATTTTCGTTATAGGCACGCCAACGCCATTCCAGCGATAATTCGTCGATAGAAAAATCTTTGGTGACAGATGCAAATCGCTCAACGGCTTCGATCAGTTTGAGTTCGGCCATCGGATTCTCCTGGGCAAAGGCCCAATTATTGGGATAACGACCCCGACCAGGCTTCGAAGCGCCTGCCGCTGCGCTCATCCTCTTTAAAGAAAGCTAAATAGGTCATGACGTGCATTCCGACGAATTTTAGTTTGTTGGGAGCTTGCAAGGTCATGTCGTGGTACGAATGCCAGGTGCCGGCGTTGATATAAATTTGATCGAACTGCTGCCCATTCCGGAAGTAGGTGTCCAGGGGGACGATCTCATGAAAGTGGGTGTGCCCGTAAACAATATACTGGGCGCGGCGCTCCAAAAAGGCTGGCTCTTGCAGGGCGTGTTTGGCTGTGGATATTTTGTCGCCGCCGGTCAGTTTCTTATTAACCCAGCCTGCTAACCGGCTGATGGCATCGAAAGACAAACCTTTGGCGAACAATAAGGCACTCTCCAGCGCATCCACCGAATCGAAAACCATGGGGCGGTCATTGGCGCGCACAAAATCCATCTGCATGAATTGCTGGGCAGCCTCATCCCAGATCCCTTTAACGACCTCGGCTTGTTGCGGGTCATCGGCATAATTGAGAATAAGGTTGCTAACCCACATGGGGGTAACAATGGCAGGCCGGACGTTCGAAAGTTCTTTCAGCCCTTCGCTGAGCGCCAGGGGGAGTTTGTCTTGCATCTTGCGGCGCACTTCGTAGGGGAAGCGGGTCAGCAATTCGATGGTCATTGCATCGCCTACGGTTGCGACATCGCGCCCTTTTTCGGGGTCGAAGTTCACCGGGTCAAAGTTATCTCCGTGGCGGCCATAGACGCGGTATGCCTCGAAGAGCGCCATGATGGTATCTGACTCTTCGGGCTGGTATGGGAACGGGCCGGGTGGGTTGCTTAAACCGAGCGCCTGAATAACTTCTGTGCGGATTTGGTCATACGCCGGGCCGGGGAGATGATAAAACCAATCGTGGTTGCCGACCATATAGTGAATGCGCACCCCAATATGGACGCGCTCCGATGAACGGCGGTCGGGTTCTCCCTTTGCGTTGGCCGGAGGAATATAGATTTCTTCGCCCGTGCTGATTGACCTGAGAATATTCAGTCCAGCCTGATTGTATTCCAGAATGGCTGACGAAATCTCAGTAATTTTTTGAGTATAAGCCGGGTCTCGAAAATCATCCCAGGGGCGGATGGCTTCTTCACCACCTGAAGCATCCACCAACCAGCGTTCAGATCGAATCAGATCGAAGACATCCCCCAGCAAAAGCAGGTCAATGCTCTCGACGGGGAGATAGCGGCCATCGGTGCGCCAGGATGCCTGAAAAGCCATGCTGCGCAGACGGGCAGCGAATACATTGAAAGCATCGGGGGTAATCGAACTCCCCGAAGTGCCGTCCTTTAGGTGTAGATCGCTGATAATAATCAGCATAATGCAGCTCTGCCTCCTCCATCACGAATACCTGCTATCATTGTACATCAAAGTAGGAACTTGCGCATTTCACAGCTTGATTTTTTCCTAGCAACCCGACAGTTTTAGCCGCTTGCTGGCTGAGTGCCCCCGAAGGGGGGAATCGAGGCCCAAAGCGGCGCAAAAACGGGTTTCGATACGGCCTTGTGGCCTACTCAACCTGCGTTTTTGCTTGTATGCATGAAACTGTCAGGTAGCTAGAATTTTTCGAAAGGCAGAAATTGAAACAGCTGATTATTGTGCTTGCATTTTTGGGTTGATTATGAATAATAGGAGGAGATACTGGTAAGGAGAGTCAAACATCATGGAATTAAAAATCGGCGATAAAGCGCCTGCCTTCTGTTTGCCAAGTCACCTGGATAGGGGAATAGCCCTAGAGAACTTGCGCGGCACAACCACTGTGCTGATATTTTTCCCATTGGCATGGACGCCCATCTGAACCAATCAGATTCCGTCGTACCAGGCCGAGTATGCCCGGTTTACGGCGATGAATGTCCAGGTTCTGGGCATCAGTGTGGATCATGTGCCTTGTTTGAAAGCGTGGGCCAAAAGTTTGGGCGGCATTTCGTACCCCTTGTTGAGCGACTTTTGGCCGCATGGCGAGGTTGCCCGGCAATATGGGGTTTTACGGGAGGATGGCAGTTCCGAACGGGCCATCTTTATTGTAGATAAAGATGGAGTCATCCGCTATATTGATATACATGATATGGACGATCAGCCGGATAATGAAGTTTTGTTTGCGGAATTAGCGCGCATTGACCCCGGGGCTGTTCCTCAGGCGCCCATCACGGAACCTTCTTTTGATGAGATTCCGCAAGGTGAAATTATGCTTTATTGCAATAGCTGGTGCCCGGCCTGCCGCAAGGCTCGCCAATGGTTTGCTGAACATCAGATTGAATATCAAGAAGTGGATGTTGTTCTGAATAAACATGCCGCTTACCAGGTGCGTAAGTGGGCCAAAGGAAACCTGGTTACGCCTACCTTTGACATTAATGGCACGATTGTTGTCGATTGGCTGCCGGAAAGGCTGGCGGAATTGCTCATCGAGACCTAGTAGCTATCTGAAAATTCGTTTCAGGAACCACATTCCTGGGCGAAAATGTGTATTATTTAGATAGGTTCTAAGCAAAGTCTGTGCCGCGCTGGCCGGTGAAGGAGAAGTCGGTTAGTGCGATCGTCGGATAGTCCGATCGTTCCCGCACCTGACCGAAGGGGTAGTAACGCTGGCTTTGCAGAACGGTTCCCGTAGTGTCTACCACCGCCGAGACGGAGCCGAGACCTGTCCTGAGCCTGCCGAAGGATGGTCGGTGAGCAGGTATTGTACCCACAAGCGCCCCATCCCCTAGCCCCTTCCCTCCAGGGAAGGGGGACTCGTTTTGAGTTTATCAACGATCGTTTCCAAGACCTGGATGAATCCATCGATGATCTGCTGTCTGCGAAAATGCCAGCCTGCTAATCGGTTTGCTCGCAGCCTGTTCCACAAACGCCGTTCGGCGGGGGTCATCTCTCGCCGCAATTCTCGGGCACGTCCCTGTTTTTCCCGGCTGACCTCTTGACCTGTGATGATGTTATTCGTTCTCATGTGCGGATTGTATCCTCGGTAAAGCGGCTTCTCTTACTTGTCGACAAACGCCCCCTTCCAGGTTGGAAGGGGGCGGGGGGGGGGAGGTCGCATGGCCCCCCAGTGGGCGAGTAGCATTGGTCTTGTCCTGAGCCTGTCGAAGGACCTTCGCTGACCGAAGTCATGCGTGGAAAACAAAACACTCCCCGAATGGAGAGTGTCTGTTGTGGGCGGTATTGGACTCGAACCAACGACCTTTGCGATGTCAACGCAACGCTCTAACCAGCTGAGCTAACCGCCCGGGTTTGCTTTTTCCCGTTAGCGAAGGGTATTATACCATCACCGTTCCTGAGTGCAAGCTTTTGAAAACAGAGTCTTTGAAAATTCCCGTAGCAGGCATCCCGTCCTGAAAGAATATAAAAACGTGAATTGAATGATGGCTTGACATATCGATAAATATCAATTAGTATTGTCTTTGTATAGATAAACGTCAATATGAAAACAGTAGCCCTTGTCCTCGATACGGTTGAATTTGCAAAAGCCCTGGCCGATGAAACCCGCCAGAAGATTATGGCGTTGTGTTGTTGTGAATTCGTCAGCGTGAATGACTTGGTTGAAAGATTAGATGTTGCCCAGCCAACGGTTTCGCACCACTTGAAGATCCTAAAGAATGCCGGATTGGTGAAATCCGAACGACGGGGCAAGCAAGTTTTCTATACAATGGATCAAGAACGCTTGGCGCAAGGTTGCTGTCAGGTTGCCGAAGACTTTGCCCCCTCTCAGCGGGTAGACTTGGTTGTCGAAGTCCCCGAATAAAAGATATGTTTTTTTAATATAACACATCGAAAAATATAAATATTTCAATATGTAAGGAGAATAATCATGACGATAAAAACACAACAAGATCGTCCCGCAGATATTCTTAAAGCCGTACGTCAACGCTATGGGCGCATTGCCGAGACAGCCCAGCCCAACGCTCAAGCCGATTGCGGGTGTTCCCCCTCGGGGAGTTCGTGCTGCGCGCCTCAGGATGAAACTCAACTCAGCTCGGTCGCGCTCTTGTATGAAGATCCGAATGCCATTCAACTCCCTTCCGAAGTCACCGAACTTTCGTTAGGCTGCGGCGATCCGGTCACCCTGGCATCGTTGAAGGCCGGTCAAACGGTGTTAGATTTAGGATCGGGCGGCGGGATCGATTGTTTTCTGGCGGCTAAGAAAGTCGGCCCCTCTGGAAAAGTCATTGGGGTGGATATGACTCCGGCGATGATCGAGCGCGCCCGCGCCAGTAAAGATAAACTGGGAGCCGAGAATGTTGAATTCCGCCTCGGGGAAATCGAACACCTCCCCGTAGCGGATAACGCCGTTGATGTCATCATCTCGAACTGCGTCATCAATCTCAGCCCGGATAAACCCCAGGTTTTCAGGGAGGCCTTTCGCACCCTGCGACCAGGGGGCCGCCTGGCTGTCAGCGATATTGTTACAGACGGTCCGCTGCCCGCTGCCATCAAAAACAGCCTGAGTGCCTGGGCGGGCTGTATTGCCGGAGCATTGGATGTGAACGAATATATTGCCGCGATTCAGGAAGCCGGATTTGAAGATGTGGAGGTGAAGGCCACATATTGGGACCAAGAGATGATCGATGCCGCCATTGAGCAAATTGACATTGGCGGAGAAGAAGCCTTAAAACAGTTTGACCCTCAAAAGGCCATCTTCAGCGCTAAGATCACCGCCCGTAAGCCGCTGTAGAGATCATTTATTGAAAAATTCTCCAAAAATAGCGGGCGTAGGTGCTTTGCACCTACGCCCGCTATTTTTGGGCTTTCTGTCGCAAGTGGGAAACTTGATGATTAACCTGAGTTGCGGAAAAGAGAATCGATCATCGCCCAGAGCGGACACTGAGTTTATCGAAGTGGTAGTCGAAGGGAAGATGATCAGAAGGGCATTTCGACTACGGCCTGCAGCCTCCGCTCAACGCGAGATCATGCTAAACGCAACTTAGGCGCTTACGGCAAGAAATTCCAGGGGTTGACTTTCTCGGTGATGTACATCAACTCGAAGTGCAAATGATCGCCCGATGAATTGCCCGTGTTTCCGAGGGTGCCAATGGTTGCACCCTGGAAGACGCTCTCACCGCAGCCGATGAAGTAATCGTTCAGGTGCGCGTACAACGATTGCCAGCCATTGCCGTGGTCTATCACAATCAGGTTCCCATAACCGCTATAACTCCACCCGGCGTAAACAATCACGCCGTCGTCTACGGCCCAAACCGGGTTTCCCGTATCGCCGGCAATATCAATCGCCGGGTGATTGGCCGCCGGGTTGTAGTCATAGCCCGATAACCAATGCTCGGTTGTCGGCCAGATAAACAATCCATCGCCGACAATGCCCTCCGACACGGTGCCGCAATGACCAGGCCCGTAGGTGCGGGCAATGGCGGGGTTATCACGCGGGATGCGCGGCGGGCCGTAATCGATTAACTCGCGCTCCCCACCGGGGACGATCAACATCGTGCCGGGTTCGATATGGACATTCTCAAGGTCGCGTTCAAAAATATCAAAGTGATTTCCAGGCCATTCGAGAATGGCCATGGCATCGACGCCGTAAAACTCGGCCACTTTGCTCAAATTTTCCCCCTGACTCCATTTGTGGTAGGTCCCATCCACCGGCATGATATTTAGTTCCTGGTCAACTTGCAGGCGGTGGGGATTATCTTGCAGGGTGCCGGTGTTGGCCCATAGGATAGTCTCAGGCTTTAGCCCAAATTGATCGGCGATGCCAAATACCGAGTCGCCTTTGACAACCGTGTATTGAATGACTTCTACACGCGGCCGTGACGGAATGGTGGTATGCAACCCGGTTATGCGCCTGACCCCAGCAATTTGGACTTCCTGGGGGGCTGACATTGGTGGCAGGGACGACATATAGCTGACAGGCGTTGGAGTCAACGCAGGCCCGACCAGCACCCCCCCAGCGTTTTCGGGGATTGTGCCCAGCGCAGCCTGTAAATTGAAAGAACGAATGGCCCATACAATGGCGATTACCAATATCAGCGAAAGCAGAAAGGTTCCAGCACGCAATGCCGGTTCTACCAAACCAGCATGCGCAATTTGCTCCCAAAACCTTTCGAAATTGCTGGTTGTGTCTTTGTCGATAGCCCCTTGAAGATCGTTTTCAGGTGGTGTTGACGTGGCTGTAAGAGGGGGATCCTCGTTGAGGAGAGGGGAATCTTTTAACGGGTCTATTGCCATAGCGACATCAGCATAACACTAGCCCAAAAGGGCGTCAAGTTAAGCGCGGATGAGCGAATCGATGGGCCGAATCTTAGGTTTCGATCTCATCGAAAAGGTCGTTGGCGATTCTTTTTCCTGTGGGAGGAGGGTGCGCTTGCATGAAGAGGTCTGTGTTCCCGAAGCCAAGCAATCGAAACAACCAACGGAACGCTCCCCCGGTGATGGATGGGCCAATCTGGCTGGCGTGGCAGTACGATGCCGCCTCTTTGCGCTTCTCCACCGAGCGATAGTTAACCTTAACATGGACAGGAAAATCGACGATCAGTTGCGTCAGATCAATATCTTCGTTACGCCCCCAGCGGCTGGGATCTTTGCGCAGCAAACGTAGCAAATGAACTGCAAAACGCAAAAATCGCTTCGAGATGGTGTGGTAATAAAGTTTAGCTGGCGTGCATGGGGGCAGATCACACTCAAAAGCGGGATCACCTGCCAGGTCGAAGGCCTGTTTCGCCGCCTCATGAATATGAATATGATCGGGGTGCCGGTATCCGCCGATGGGGTCGAAAGTTAAGACCACTTGCGGCTTCAATTCCCGAATATGGCGGGCCACTTTTGCGGCCACTTCTTCTACCGGCGCGGCTACCAGAGCGTGAGGGTGATCGTTGTCGGGTGAGCCTACCATGCCCGAATCGCGATAATCCAAGAAATGCACCCCCGATAAGCCCAAATGACCGGCGGCACAGCGCAACTCGGCCTCGCGCAGTTCAGCGATGGAGGTATAGTCAAGCAGATACTCCGGGCCGACTTCGCCAACTTCGCCGCGGGTGGCGCAAATCAGGTGAACGTGTACGCCTTGCTCGGCGTACAATGCCAGGGTGCCGCCCATGCCGAATGACTCATCGTCGGGGTGCGCTAAAACAGTCAGCAAGGTAAGTTTAGAATTTGAATTGGACATAGGATGTAGGATTATATCATGCTAGAATTACTCAGGGTTTGGGAATCCCATTAGGTTTTCTCTGGGCAGTTCCTGAAAAGCCTGAAAGCACATTTTAGAGTTAGAAGTTTGTTTAGGAGCCTGCTGTGGGAAAAAATCAGTTACGAGTCGTTGCCATAAGTGGTAGTTTGCGCTCAGGTGGATACACTAAGAAGGCCTTGAAAATCGCGCTGCAGGGGGCGCAGGAACTTGGCGCACGAATAAAATTGATCGATTTGAATGACTATGACCTGATCTTTTGCGATGGCCGCACTCGGGCAGAATACCCTGAAGGTGTTCGTCGGCTGTTGGCCGATGTGAAAATGGCGCAGGGTATTTTGATGGGAACGCCGGAATACCATGGCAGTTTCAGCGGCGTCTTGAAGAATGCCATTGATTTGATGGGCTTCGAGGAATTTGGCGGCAAAATGTGGGGGCTGATTGGTGTTGCCGGTGGATCGTTGGGCGCGGTGAATGCACTCACCAGCCTGAGAACTATTGGGCGCTCGCTGCATGCATGGGTGGTTCCCGAACAGGTTAGCATTGCCGAAGCCTGGAAAATGTTTGATGAGCAGGGTAACCTGACCGATGATGGTTTGCGAAAGCGCCTGATGGATGTGGGGCGTCAGGTGGCCCGTTTTGCGTATTTACATTCGTCGGAGCAGATGCAAGAATTTCTCCGTTTGTGGGAAAAAGCGCCAGAAAACCCGGGAGGTATCAGTTAACCTAGGAGTTGTCGCCGTGCCATTTTGCATCCTGAATGCAGCGTAATTACGGGATGATCGTATAGGGCAGCCGCTTAGAGTTTACATAGTTTTTTCACAGCTGAATTGATGTTTCGGTAATTTTGAGATAAAATCATGTGAATTAATTCGCGGGGGGCACTCCTGTTTTTGAAAACTGCATAACAGCAATGGACGATCATTTGCAAAGTTTGATCCAGCGTATGCAACAAGGTGTCACTTTTAAAGACAATGTGGCAGATCTTGTAATGACTGATGGGGGATCTGGCGTTGAGTATCGGCAATGGGCGGGAGAGATACTCGAACTTGTCGATGTTGTCACAACAATTTTACACTCACTAAATACTCGCCAGATCTTAGAAACTGCAGCATTGCAGGTGAGCCGCTTTATTGCGGGAAAAGTCTATATTTTTGTTGAATGGGAACCAACAACAAAGTCTTTCATTCCTGTTGTCGTAAGTGAAAATTTCGAGAAGCAGCAATCTCAACAAGGTAGTTTCCCGCTGCTAGAAGATGCGTTAGCGATTCCATTGCTCCATAAAGTCGTTCAAGAAAAGCGCACGATCAACCTCCAGATGGATGACGAAAACCTGTCCGCAGAAGAACGCGCCAACCTGACGCGCGTTGGAGCAGATTACTTGGCGCTGTTCCCTGTGTTCCATGATGGCAGCCTGTATGGCATATTGCAGGTGTCGGGAGTACAAAACGAACAACCTATACGAGATTATCAGATTGCGATGGCGCAGATCCTCGCTAATTATACCGGTGTAGCGCTTAGCCGGGCGATTATGCATGCGGCAGCCGAACGCCGAATGATAGAATTAGAGACACTCCGCCGGGTGAACCTGACCCTCACTGCCAGTCTCGATTTGCAAAAAGTTCTGGATGATATTTTGGTGCATGCGCTGATATTAATTCAAAGAGCGCAAGATGCTCACATTTTCCTATTTGAGCATGATGAGTTGATTTTCAAAGCCGCTTTGTGGGCAGATGGCCGCAAAGGGCAGGCCTGGGCAAACCCCCGTCAAGGTGGGCTAACCTATACCGTAGCGCGCACGGGGGAATTGATTTTGGTCAACGACATGCACCAACACGAGCTTTATCAGAAAGCGCCCAGCGCCTGGTTTGGTTCCATTGTAGGCTTGCCGCTAAAAATTGGGCATCGCGTTGTGGGCGTGATGACCATCGCGCACCCCGAACCGAACTCATTTGCCGAAGATGAACTCCGCGTTTTGTTACTCCTGAGTGATCAGGCCGCAGTAGCCATTGAAAACGCGCGCCTGCATGATTTGGTAAATCAGCAAGCGCGCACAGATATACTGACCGGGTTGCCGAATCGCCGGGCGTTGAACGAACGCCTGGAAAGTGAATTACGGCGCTCATACCGGTATCATCGTGAGTTTAGCCTGGTGATGATGGATTTGGATGGCTTCAAATCGGTGAATGATAAATTTGGACACCCTCTGGGTGACAAGGTGCTGCGAGATATTGCGCATCATATGCAAAAATCAATCCGCGATACCGATTATCTGGCGCGCTATGGGGGCGATGAATTTGCTTTGTTGCTGCCGGAAACTAATAGAGAAACGGCTAATCAATTAGCGCTTCGGCTCCAAAAAGAAGTGAGCGCATTTCGCGTGGTCTTCGAACGCGATTTAGGCATTCAAATGGGGGTTTCCTTTGGGTGTGCAACCTACCCGACAGATGCAGATAATGTAGATGATTTGCTCTGTTTGGCAGACACGGATATGTACCAACACAAAGATGAAGCAGCCGCTAGTCGCGATTCATCTGCCTCAAAGTAGTTCTTTCAGGTCAGCTAGTACTTGTTCTCTGGAAACAAACAAGATGCCGTGCATCCCTACCTGCTGTGCTCCTTCGATATTGTGTACAAAATCATCAATAAAGACCGCTTCGTCAGGGGCGATTGAGAAACGCTCCAGCGCGAGATGATAAATGAGTGGGCCGGGCTTCATGATGCCTTCTTCAGCCGATCCTACGACGACCTCGAAAGCGTCGGCAATTTCCCAGCGTGTTAAAGCCGAGGAGAGATTCTTCCAGGCGTTGCTGATAATTCCGGTGCGATAGCGGGTACGAAGGGAGCGAATGAAATCGACCAGAATGTAATCGATTTCGTCTCCGGCAAAAAAGCGTTCCGAAATGTCCGAGTGCGCTCCCGGGGGCAGGTTGAGTTCTGCCCGAACAGCGCCCCACAACTTTTTGGGGGTGATCTCGCCAAGTTGGGCACGTCTTCCTAGGTCTCCCCCGAAGACAAGCGCCTCTAGTTCGGCACGCGTCACCCCCAAAGTTTTGGCGAGTTGCTCCCGGGGAGTATGATCCTCGGTGCGCAAAATCACCCCCCCAATATCCCAGATAACTGCTTTTATCGACATGATGCCTCCAAGTTGAGCCTCTCGCAGGCAATTACCCATTGCCCGCGAGAGGCCGCTACTATTCTGCCAGTGATTTTACACTAAGATCTTCGCCGGGGCGGAGTTCTTTTTCGTACATGTCGAAACGGCGCTGGATGCGCATCCCCGCTTTCTCATAGAGGCGCAACGCACCGGTTAGATTTTGAGCATCCACACCCAGGGTAACACCGCTTTTGCCGCGGCGGTAGTATTCGCCAAAGGCCTGCTGCAGCAAAGCCAGGCCGATGCCGCGCTTGCGCCAGGGACGCAGCACGGCCAAAATATCCACATGGCCCCAATCTGTGTTTTCATTATCATCTTGTAAACACAGGGCCATTCCGGCGACCTGATCGCCGTCCATCGCCAGGAACCATAGTGAGCCATCGCTGTTATTTTCGTTGTTCAAGAACCAATGACGGAACTCGGCCAGCCCATCTTCGAAGGGGTGTTCGACATACCCAAAATGATCTTTGAAGGCTTGGCGATCGACCTGATATAACGTTTCGATTTCGGCGGCGGGGTCATCTACCGTGCGTACCCTAATTCCATCCGGACATATTGGCTTTGACGGCGGGGTATCCATTTCGATGAGCATCCGAAAATAATGCCGGATGGTTTGCAACCCCATTTTGTTAAGCAATTCTTGGGGCGCGGCAATATTGCTGAGCGTGCCAGTGCGATAGGCAACGCGCGCCCCCGCAGGGCAGTGGGGGATTGCCGTACTTGCGCGCGCATCGGCCCAGGTCATCAGATATGTGCCAATGCCTTTGCCTTCGTGGTCGGGATGTACTCGACCCCACACCCAGGGATGTACGGGCGGGTTATCGGTTGTCCAGACTTCGATATACCCCACCAGTTGGCCTTCGGGGCCGAACACCAACCGAATATCTTCCTCGGGGTCGAATTTTGGGAAAGTCCACTCGGTTTCGAGGTCGCTGATCTTAAACCGGTTCGTGCCTAAATAATGCTGTGTAAAGGCGTTGAACAAGTCAACAGCCTGGGGAATGTCTGCGAGGGTTGCCGGACGAACGCTGTATCCAGCAGGTAATAAAGGGGTCATGATATTCTCCGGTAAAGTGCCTCAGTTCAGAATTTTTTCCGAACTGAGGCCATGCTTTTTCAGGTTTTATTCAAGTGGTTTTCGAAGGGTGGTATGTTCTCGATCGATTTGATACCCGACACCCCGATACAGGTTAAGCGCCTGGTTGGGGTTTTGCGTATCCACGCCGAGGCAGGTTTCTTCCATGCCCATCTCGCGGAACATAGCAATGCTCTGCACCAGCAGTGAGCGTGCCAGCCCGCGCCGCCGCCAGGGGCGCCGCACCGAAATAAATTCGGTATAACCGCGTTTGCGCCGGTATTCGGCATTTTCTTCCTCGTTGAAGAAGTTAAGTACCATACCGGCAACTTCGTCTTTTTCCCAGGCCACTTTCCACAACTCGGGTTTGAAGGTTATCGGGTCAGAGCGCCAGCGCTGAAAGTCTTCTTCGGTGGCTGGGCTGTGTCCCCAGTGATCTTGGAAGGCTTCATTCTGCCCCCAGAAAATTGCCCGAAAATCTGCCTCACGGGTCGCCTGACGCACTTCTAAGCCTTTGGGTAGGGGGGCTTCAGGGAGTGGAACCTGGATTGCACGAAGCATTTCGTAACCCCAGCGAACGCCCTGGTAGCCATTCTCCGCCAGCAACGCTGCCACACCGGGCTGCCTATCGTTATAGTCATTCTGGAAGAATTTTTGAACTGCAGATGGATGTTCGACCGCAATCTCCCAAATGCGCCCTTCGTTATGATGCAAAATTGCCGTACCAATGCCCTTGCGCCGCCATTCGGGACGCACCCAGCCAAGCGCATAATAGATATAATCGCCATTACTTTCGGGGTACCAGCCTACGCGCCCATACCCAATCGGTTGGTCATCAATCTCGATAAAGAGCATATCCTCGAAGGGATTGCTGCGTTCGAGATGCTCGAAATGATGGGCGACGCCTTCAATGGTCATGGTATGGTCGAATCTGTCCACAACTTTGCAGGCGTTGAAGATATCCATGATGTTTGGATAGTCGCCCTCGCCGATAAAATAGCGGAAGCGCAACCCTGGAATTTGGGGTGATTCTGCGATGGTGAAGTAATTTTTTGTTGTCATGTTGCTCTCCATTTTTAGGCTGCCACCCTTGAGTGATCTGGCAGTCTTGGAAGCGAATTATTAAACTGAACTTTCAATGATGTCCTGGGAGTCTGCCTGGGGTTCATCGGGGAGCTTGAACTTGAACCAGGTGGGGATCATCGTTAGCAGGACAATCACCGTTGTAATGCGAAACGGTGTCTGAGGGGAGTAGCGGTCCCAGAGTTGCGCGCCGATCGCCGGGGCCGGTAAAGAGAACAACCCCAGGGAACTGTGCAGCAGCCCAAAGGCTGTGCCGCGCAATTTTTCAGGAACGACTTTACTCGTCAACGATTGATAAGCAGGCGATAACAACCCATCACCCAACCCGAAAAATGCCCACGAAAGCGCGTATCCCCAAAATGTATTTACATTCAGGAAGATGACAATGCCGACAGCATGGAGTAAGAAACCGCTGACGATGGCAACCCGCTCCCCTTTTTCGTCGGCCAGCCTCCCCGCCGGGATCGTGGTAGCCATTTTTACGATTCCAAAGATCGAACCCAGCAGGCCGATACTCTTCATCGTCAAGCCGCCGATTTCTTCGAGATAGACCGATTCCAGGGTGAACGACATCGTATAAGCAATGTCGCGCGCCCCGTCGGTGATCAATATCCAGGTCAGGACTCCACCGGCCAGCAGCAACGTTGTCATGGCGCTGAGCTTACTTTTCAGACTGCTCAATGAGAGTTTTTCAGGGTTGGCTTCGGTGCCGCGGGCAGCGGCGCGCGCCATCCCAATGCGGATCAGCGCGGCAATTGTATAGAGAAGGCCGGCACATAGAAACATTGTTTTGAAGCCATAGCTGTCGGCCAGCCAGCCTCCTAACGGCGGGCCAATAACCACTACCAGCATAAAGATGCTGTCGGTAATGCCGAAAACTCTGGCGCGGTTTTCATCGGAAGATTGCTCGGCAATGAACGCGCTAAAACTTGGCCCAATTAACGAGCGGGTGACCGCACCCAACCCTTCTCCCAGCAACACCCATTGCCAGGTGGGCGCCAGGATGATGCCCACGTAAGAAAGCACGCCAGCAATGCTGCCCATGGCGATACTGCGCAATCGGCCCAGGCTGTCGGAAATCCAGCCTCCCAAGATTTGTAAAATCAGCGGGACAATGCTGGAGAGAGTGAAGAATAACCCAACTTGGACGATATTGGCGTTGAGTTCTTTGAGGTACAGTGGCAAGATCGTGAGGTACATTGTGCCTGCAATATTCGCCAACACCATCGCAGCCATGAACATTTTGAGTAGATTATTCAGGAGCGGTTCTTTGTTTGTTGTTGATGTGTGCATTGGGTATCCTTTTTCGTTGGCAAGTTGAAATGGTACTCTCGCTAAATTAGATTATAATAGTCCTCGAGAAAGAACGGAGGAC
>CAYFMI010000087.1:0-16807 GCA_964344175.1 uncultured Anaerolineales bacterium | reverse complement strand
AAGAAAAAACCACAAGAGCAATTGCCTCCTTGGGGCGGCCTGTCTTTTTCTAAAGTCACTTAGCGAGAGTACCATTTAGATCTCTTGCAAAAGTCATTTGAGTTCAAGATTGTAGAGTGAAGCGATCAAATTGAAACGCAAACCAAAACGTTTGCGCCGATAGCGCTCACTCAGGATACGAAAGGTCTTTACCTTACCAATCACGTGCTCGACGAAGATGCGTTTACGAGCCAGTTCACGATTGGCAGCCTTCTGTTCAACTGTTAGCAGGTGATGCTTCGACTGCAACAACTTTTTGCGGGTAAGTGAATGTGGTGGTCCCACAGAACTGGACACTTTTCCGGATGTTTTTAGGGGGATATCCTGAGGTTCTGAGTTTGAGTGAGCCGGCAGGCAAGATCGGATTCAGCAATCCGTTGGTCGCGTTCATTGTGAACCCTTTTCTGGAGTCTAATCTTCTCTTTCTAGACTGTCCAGTTTTTGAGGTACATTACAAGTTTTTCATTTCACAGACTAGTTTAGAGGAGATGTTGATGGGTGTCAAGGCGAACAGCGGGTAAGATATATATTCCTTAACTACTCTTAATAGTAGTTTTATTGACGAGGGTACGATTGCTGCGTACAATTCGCTCGCGAAAGGAGCATATTCTATGAAAATATCGAAAACTTTTCAGATGGCAGTCGGTTTTGTGCTGTTGGCAGTAATGTTGGCAGCCTGTGGCACTGCCGCGCAGCCGGTGGCCGAAGAAGCTGCCGAGAGCGCCCCCGCGCCTGTCGAAACCGAAGTATCTGAAGCCCCCGCCGAAGCCGAAGCTATGCCGGCTGTTACGGAGGAAGTCATCGTTGAGGTGGCCGAGGAGGCCCCTCAGGAGCCGAAGCCAACCGCGCGTCCGGGGATGGAAGCCACCAATCCGGGCACGGTGAGCTTGGCATCGGGGTCTTATCAGCTTGTAGAGTTCTTCGCCTTCTGGTGAGGAACCTGCCGTTCTATGGCGCCCATCGTGCATGGGCTAGAAGCTGAGTATTCCGGTCAGATAAATTTTGTTTATTTGGACGTTGATGACCCTGCGACAAAAGAATTCAAACAAGCGCTTGCCTATCGTGTCCAGCCCCATTTCTTCTTGCTGGATGGGGATGGGAATATTGTTGAGCAATGGTTAGGTGTCGTTTCGGAAGACGACTTCCGGGCTGCATTTGATGCTGCCCTGGCGCAATAAGCAGATTTGCATATTCAAAAAAGCCAGCCGTATACAATACGGCTGGCTTTTTTGTTGGGTCGTGCGCTATTGACAAATGTGACTAGCATGGGTAAGATTACATGACCCATCCCCCCTGGGGGGGGTAAGGAGTTGATGAGATGAAGAATGAAGATGCCTTACGCCGGTTAAAAAATATTGAAGGGCATATTCGCGGTGTACAACGTATGCTCGAAGAAGACCAATACTGCGTTGATGTCATTCGCCAGATCCACGCGGTACAGGCTGCTCTCAACAAAGTGAGTACGATGATCTTGGAGGGGCATCTGAATTCTTGCCTGATTACCGCTGTGCGCGGTGATGACCCCGATGATCGCGAGCGCGTTCTCAAAGAGATCACCGATCTTTTTGAAGCGGCCACGAAAGTATAGACTGGCACATGCGTAGATGTATGTGTCAAAAAAACATTAACCTTAAGGAGTAATACCATGACAACCGTAACTTATAACATCCCCAATATCAACTGCGGTCACTGTGTTCATTCCATCCAGATGGAAGTGGGCGACATTGATGGCGTGCAATCTGTTGAGGCGAGTGCTGAAACCAAGACTGCCGTCGTCACCTTTGATTCCCCGGCTAGTGAAGAAACCATAAAAACTCTGCTGCTCGAGATCAATTATCCGGTAGTAGATTAGTACGTGTTCTAGTATCAGGTGTCAGGCTGCAAAAACCTGATACCTGATACCTGATACCTTTTTATGCCCAAAACAAAACAACTTACTTTACCCATCACCGGCATGACCTGTGCAAACTGCGTTGCTGCAGTTGAGCGTAATATCAAAAAGGTCGCCGGTGTTCAGGTAGCCAACGTCAACCTGTCGTCGGAGCGCGCCACCATCGAGTTCGATCCTAACCTGGGGAGTCTGGATGATTTTCTGGGGCGCATCACCCGCGCCGGGTATGGAGTAGCCACCGGCGAAGCTGATCTGATCGTCCAGCGCATGAGTGACGATAACGATGCCCGCCGCCTGGAAAAAGCCCTCGCCGAACTGGATGGCGTGACTGAAGCCCAGGTCAATTTTGTTGCTGAGCGGGCGCGTGTTGCCTACATCCCCACGATGATCAGTCAGGCCGACTTGCGACGGGCGGTCGCCGCGGCCGGGTTCGAAGCTATCGAGACCGGTCGCGAAGCCGAAGATGCTGAAGCCAAAGCCCGTGAACGCGAGATCGCCCAGCAGCGTCATTATCTGACCATCGGCCTGATTTTCACCGTGCCCCTGTTCCTGTTTTCAATGGGGCGCGACTTCGGCTTGCTGCCGCAGTGGGCGCACCAGCCCTGGGCCAACTGGCTGATGTTTGCACTGGCAACGCCGGTGCAATTCTATGTCGGCTGGCAATACTATGTGGGGGCGTTTAAATCGTTACGCAACCGCTCGGCCAACATGGACGTACTCATTGCCATGGGCTCCTCGGCGGCTTATTTCTACTCGATCCCGGTCATGCTGGGGCTGCTGCCTGGTCATGTCTATTTCGAGACCGCAGCGGTGATTATCACGCTTATCAAGGTCGGCAAGTTCCTGGAAGCGCGCGCCAAAGGGCGCACCAGCGAAGCTATTAAAAAGCTGATGGGTTTGCGCGCCAAGACCGCCCGCGTGGTGCGCGATGGCGTCGAGATGGAAGTCCCCGCCGACGAAGTGCGGGTAGGCGATCTTGTCATCGTGCGCCCCGGCGAAAAGATCCCCGTAGATGGCGTGGTTGTCGAAGGCCGCTCTGCGGTGGACGAGTCGATGCTCACAGGTGAGTCTCTGCCGGTCGAGAAAGGCCCTGGCGATCCCGTCGTCGGGGCGACGCTCAATAAGCTGGGCTTGCTCAAATTCGAGGCCACCAAAGTTGGCCGCGAGACCGCCCTGGCGCAGATCATTCGCCTGGTTGAGGAGGCACAGGGTAGCAAAGCCCCCATCCAGAAACTGGCCGATCAGGTCTCGGCGATCTTTGTTCCAGCGGTGATCGCCATTGCAGCGCTGACCTTCCTGGCCTGGTATGTCTTCATTCCCTTGCCATCGGACGCCGATGTTGGCCTGTTCACCCGCGCTCTAATCAACATGGTTGCTGTGTTGGTGATCGCCTGTCCCTGCGCGATGGGGCTGGCTACGCCAACGGCTGTTATGGTCGGGACCGGTAAAGGTGCCGAGATGGGCATGCTGCTTAAATCCGGCGAAGCGCTGGAGCGTGCCGGACGGCTGACCACCGTTGTGCTAGATAAGACTGGGACGATCACGAAGGGCCAGCCCGCGGTCACGGATGTGCTACTTGGTGAGGCATCAGCGGTAGATAGCGCAGATGAACTGCTGAGACTGGCCGCGTCGGTAGAGCAAGGCTCCGAACACCCCCTGGGGGAGGCGATCTGGGCCGAAGCTGGCAACCGTGGGTTGAGTCTTTCTACCCCCGAGGGTTTTCGCGCCGAAGTCGGGCATGGCGTCGAAGCTGTGATTGACGGTCGCGAAGTACTCGTCGGGAACCTGCGCATGATGCAAGCCCGCGGCCTGCTGCTCAACGGCATGGACGCTGAAGCCGCCCGCCTGCAAGCCGAAGCCAAGACCGCCATGTTGGTAGCCGTGGACGGTCAGGTGAGAGGCGTTATCGCCGTAGCCGACACGCTCAAAGATGGCTCGGTCGAGGCCATCCAGGGGCTGCATGCGATGGGTTTGCGTGTTGCCATGATCACCGGTGACAACCAGCAGACTGCCGCAGCGATTGCCGCCCAAGTGGGTGTCGATGATGTGCTGGCTGAAGTGCTACCCGGCGACAAAGCCGCCGAAGTCAGAGCCTTGCAAGCGCGCGGTGAAGTCGTCGCCATGGTTGGCGATGGCATCAACGATGCCCCGGCACTGGCGCAAGCCGAAGTGGGTATCGCCATCGGCACCGGCACCGACGTGGCTATGGCCGCCGCTCCGGTCGTGCTTATCAGCGGCGATCTGCGCGGCGTGGCGCGGGCCATCGCCCTTTCTAGGCGCACCCTGCGCACCATCAAGCAGAACCTGTTTTGGGCCTTTTTCTACAACGTCATCCTGATCCCCGCTGCGGCGGCCGGTTTTCTCGACCCTATGTTGGCAGCGGGAGCAATGGCTTTTAGTAGTATTTTTGTCGTGAGTAACAGCTTGCGGCTGCGGCGCTTTAACGTCGGGGCTTATTCAATTCGATAGAGGTAATGCTCTGTTCGATAGATTTTTACAACTGCGACGCACTTCCACTGTTGCGAGAAAACCGACGAAATAGCAAATAAGTGCATTGCACTTTCTCACAAGAATAATCTTTCCAGATTAGTAGAGTATGTAGGGGTTTTTGGGTTCGTAAGTGCGCCCTCCATCCACTTTTAAAGGAGTCAGAAATATAATGTCGAATCTATGGTTCTTCTCACGGAAAATTACCCTGCAAGTGCTACCTGTGCTTATATTGGCTGTGATGGGTCTGCAGGCTTGTACCAGCTCCTCAGCGGGTTTGCAGGTTGGCGATCAGGCCCCTCCATTCAGCCTGACCGCGGCAGATGGCCGCAGCATTTCACTGGACGACTATTCAGGCCAACCGGTTTTGCTCTATTTCCACATGGCGGTAGGTTGACCCCCTTGTATGCAGCAGATCGTTGATCTGCATGAAGATCCTGCTTTTCAGGCGTTAGATGTTGCCATTGTTAGTATTGCCTTTGATAGTCAGGCTGAGCAAGCCCAGGGTGCGCTTGAATATGCCATTGACCCAGATGTGCCGCTATTAACCGATGCTGAACATGCCGTTTCGAAAGCATACGATGTGCTTCAGTGGGCCGTTGGCACAGGCGAACCAGGGCATACGTTTGTGTTGGTGGATGCGGATGGTAAAATCGTCTGGATTCAGGATTATGGCGCTCCTGAAAACCGGGGGGTAATGTATGTGCCTATAGAAGAACTGGTTAGCGAGATTCAAGCTCATCTTCAATAATCTGCACGATAATGGGCCGACAGAATAGAGATGCCCAAATACAGGAGTGCGCAGAGCATATAACATCTAACTCATCTCTATTGTTTGGAATAACTCAATTAAATAGGACTTACGCAGTTCGTTGAAAATTTACCGAAAAATAGGGGTGTGTGGGGTGCGAAGCACCCCACACACCCCTATTTTTCGGACTTTCTCCTCGCAAGTGTGTAACTCCTATTAAAAAGGAATACGATGAAACTAAAAACTCTTTTTATAGCATTCATTGCTGCCCTCTTAGCGGCATGTGTCCCATTGGGGAATAGCGCCACCACAGACGCCGAGGTGGTGGCGCCCGGCATGGGAATGGGGCCTGGAGGCATGATGGGGCGTCATCATGCGGATGTCCCGGAAGATTTTGCTAATCTTACCAATCCAATTTCTGCGGATGATGAATCGCTGGCGCGCGGGGAAGAAATTTATGCAACCCATTGTGCCACTTGTCATGGTGATGGCGGCATGGGGGATGGCCCTGGCGGGGCTTCGCTTGACCCACTGCCTGCGCCCATTGCCCATACCAGCCAAATGATGAGCGATGCATATATTTTTTGGCGAGTTACGGAGGGGGGCATTCCTTTCAATACGGCCATGATTCCTTATCGGGACATTTTGGATGAACAAGCCCGTTGGGATGTGATTAATTATGTCCGCGCCCTGGGAAGCGGGCAGGTCGTGCCGCGTCCAAACATGGGGGGCATGTCCTTTGATCCCGAAGCTGAAACTGCCCACCGCGCGGAGATGCTGGCTGAGGCCATTGAGTTAGGGGTCATCTCTCAGGAAGAAGCTGACATCTTTGAGACTGTGCACAAAGAGATCGATTCGTATACGCTCGCGGAGGGGATCTCAGGGATGCAGACGGGGAACCGGGGAGATGTGATCCCACAAATTTTGGACGCTCTAGTAGAAAGCGAGGCGCTCACTCAAGAGCAGACCGATGTTTTTGTGGAGATTCATGACCGTTTAGTGGAAAAGGGGTTGATGCAATAAGTATACCCTGCTGGAAGAAAAGCCAGAAAACAATTTCTGGCTTTTCTTTTTTATAGTGCATTGATGGGTATAATATAGGCAACGTTGTATTTCCCGGTGATGGCAAGGAGCAAACCATGAGAGTATTGACACTCATTGATAAAGATCAGGATTTCGAAAGATTCTCAAAGCGGTTAGCGCTCAGCGGTTACCATGTTGTCCAGGCTAGTGATGAAGAAGAGGCCTGGGAATATCTTCAGCGCGAACAGGTTCAGTCGGTTGTTTTAGACTGCGAATCTGCTCAAATTGCATTCATTGAAAAATTGCGCAATGCTAATGCGGAAGAGTATATTTATGTGTTTGCGTTAGTGGATGTGGAAAACCCCGACTGGTGCAATGATGACTTGCTCTCAATTGCCGATGAATATATTCAAAAGCCGGTTGAGCCTGATGAACTCATTGCCCGTTTGGTGGTGGTAGACCGGTATATAAAAACGCTCTCAGCCATCCGCTCGAAAAAGGAAAAGCCAGAGCCTATTCGCGATGCGATTACCGGAACCTTCACACAGTCAACCATCCTTGAATTACTGGCTACCGAGATAAGCCGATCGAAACGCTCAGGAAAACCTTTTGCGTTAGCCTTGCTCATGGTAGATGGCTTATCCCACCTTCAAGAACAACATGAGCCGTATATCATCGAAAAAGCTCTGTCGCAAGTGGCACTTAAGATTTGGGCGAGTGTTCGTGCATACGATTTAATTGGGCGTTGGGGAGAGACCGGCTTTATGTTGGTGTTGCCAGAAACTTCGCTTGCTGGCGCCTCGGTGGTCGCCGACCGAATTCGAAAGAATGTCAATGGCGTTCCTTTTCATTTGCCCGATATGAGTCAAGTACAGTTGAGTGCCAGTATGGGGTTTGTACAAAATGGTCAGCAAGAATCCCCCCCGATGGGAGATTTGATCATCGCCGCGGAAAACGCGCTCTCTAGAGCCATTGAGGGAGGGGGCAATCATATTGTGTTTTCATGGGAGAAATCGTGAGACCTGTGATTGATAGCCGCATATTTCACGCAAAAAGTTGAGGCTGCATGGATGTACTAATCGTCGAGGATGATCCCATCTCTCGCAAGCTGTTGTCTCGAACATTATCTCAGTTAGATTATCGCGTGATCGAAGCGAAGGATGGACGTGAGGCCTGGCGTGTGCTCCAACGTCGGCCTGTGCAATTAGTAGTGACCGATTGGATTATGCCTGAGATGGACGGGATCACCCTCACACGTCTCATTCGCGAGGCAGATTTGCCGGGATACGTGTATATTGTCATCCTGACTGGCCGCAGAGGTATTGACAATGTTGTAGGAGGCTTAGATGCTGGCGCAGATGATTATCTGGTCAAACCGTTTAATCCCAAAGAGTTGCACGCACGTTTGCGGATTGGGCAGCGAGTGTTAGATTTAGAGCAGCGCCTGCGGGGAGCGTATGAGAAGATGCTTGAACTTGCCATGCACGACGAATTGACAGGCTTGTGGAATCGGCGAGCTTTTTATACGCATGCCCTGGCAGAACTCGAACGCTCAACTCGCCAGAAACATTCACTCTGCCTCGCCTTACTAGATATAGATCATTTCAAGAAAGTTAACGATGAGCATGGGCATTTGATGGGGGATCAGGCTTTGAAGATGGTAGCAGACACTATTCGAACGAACTTGCGGACGTATGATCGTGCAGGCCGCTGGGGTGGAGAAGAATTTATTGTGTTGCTCCCCGATACAAAACTGAATGAGGCGGCAGAAATTGCCGAACGGTTGCGCTTATGTGTATCTGAGGAGAAACTCACCCTAATGGATGCCGATCAGGTCTCGCATATATTGAATGTTCAAATAAGCCTGGGGGTTGCCTGCTCTCAGAACAGCGATATCACATCGCTTGATGTATTGGTAGATCGAGCTGATGAAAAACTGTATCAGGCAAAAAACGCAGGTAGAAACCGTGTCTGTTACTGACGGTGACATAGTATACGAGGTCACAAATGCAAAAAATCGATACATGGATGGCTAGAAATCGTTTGCCCCTGACAATATTGGTGTGGGCCCTGGTTTTATCGGTGTTTGTTTTTATCCATGATATGATGGGCAATAGTGGGGCTATGCTAATTGGCATTTCGGTGATTACTACAGGCTGGCTTTGGGGTGTAAAAGCCGGGCTGGTCTCAGGTATCCTGGCATATCCGGTAATCTTATTTATCGACAGAAAATTTTTACATGGCCACTCAAGCTGGTTTGATTTGAATGTATTGCTAGCTTCGTTCATGGCTAGTGGGGTGAGTATGATTTTTGCTCGCCTCAATTCGATGCGCACAAAAGTACAGACTGAGTTAGGGAAACGCATTCAAGCTGAACAGCAGATTGTCCTCAGCGAACACAGATTTCGAGGCTTATTCGAGAATGCCCCAATCTCTCTTTGGGAGGAAGATTTCTCCGCCGTAAAAGCCTATATTGACGGTTTGATCGCGCAAGGGATCACAGATTTCGAAAACTACTTCCAAGAACACCCGGAAGAAGTCATCCACTGTGTGACATTGGTGCGAGTCCTCGATGTCAACGAGACGACATTAAAGGTTTTTGGTGCGAAAGATAAACCTCAATTGCTGCGAAGCCTCGATCAGATATTTGGCGAAGAATCTTTAGATGTGTTCCGAGAGGAACTCATCGTAATCGCAGAGGGGGAAACAGTATTCGAGAGCATCGGCATTAATTATGATCTAGCGGGGAATCAACTCTATGTGGATATAAAATGGTCGGCAGCCGCGGGATGCGAAGAAACCCTTGAGCGAGTGTTTGTGTCGGTCATTGATATAACCGATAAAGTGCAAAGCGAGGTTGAACTCCAACGCCAAAAACAATATTTGGAAACATTGATTCAAGTCAGCCCCATTGCGATCGTAACCCTGGATATGGAGCAAAAAATCTCGGATTGCAATCCGGCATTTGAGAAGTTATTTGGGTACCGGAGGGAGGGTGTCCTTGGCAAAATTCTAGATACGTTGATTATCCCAGAAGAGGAATGGGATGTTGCCCAGCAATTCACTACAACGGTGGAGCAGGGCGATCAACTTCACGAAATTGTCCGACGTAAACGAAAAGACGACTCACTTATCGATGTGGAGCTTTTTGCCTTGCCATTAATTGTGGGGGGTGAGCAAGTTGCAATGTTGGCGCTCTATCACGATATTTCTGACCTGCTAGAAGCCAAGCGCCAGGCCGAAGCAGCAGCCACGGCGAAAGCAGAATTCCTGGCGAATATGAGCCACGAAATTCGGACACCTTTGAACGCGGTTATTGGGATGACGGGATTGTTGATGGATACGCCCTTGGACCCTGAGCAGCGCGATTTTGCCAGTACGGTTCGTAACAGCGGGGATGCTTTGCTGGAAATTATCAACGCTATCCTGGATTTCTCGAAGATCGAAGCAGGCAAACTCGAACTTGAACAACAGCCCTTTAATATCCGCGAGATGGTCGAATCCAGCCTGGATTTAATTGTTTCGAACGCCTCGCAAAAAGGCCTGGAGATCGCCTATATTGTGGAGAGCGAAGTTCCGGCCACCGTTGTTGGCGATGTCACCCGCTTGCGCCAAATAATGGTCAATTTATTGGGTAATGCGGTCAAATTTACAGAAGCAGGCGAGGTCATCGCCCGAGTTTCTAGCCAGGTGCGCGAGGACGGCCTTTGCGATTTACATTTTTCAGTGCAGGATACCGGGATAGGCATTCCCAAAGAGCGCATCGATAGCCTGTTCGAATCATTTACGCAGGTCGATGCCTCCACGACACGCCGTTTTGGGGGAACGGGGTTGGGCCTGGCCATCAGCAAGCAACTGGTGGAAATCATGGGGGGAGAGATGTGGGTTGAGAGTGAAGTCGGCGTCGGCAGCGCTTTTCATTTTGTCATAGCTGCTCCCGTAGTGGTCGCGAAGACCCAGCAAATTCGAGCAGATGACGCCGAGAAATTCTTCCGGAACCGTCGCGTTCTCATCGTAGATGACAATGCTACCAATCGGCTTATTCTTATTCGACAAACAAAATCTTGGGATATGGAGCCGCACGCTGCAGCAAGTGGGGCTGAGGCATTAGGGTGGCTTGAGGAGGGACAGACATACGACCTGGCAATATTGGACATGCAGATGCCAGATATGGATGGCGCCATGTTGACCCAGGCAATAAGAGACTATCCTGCAGGTGAGCACCTGCCTATCATTTTGCTGACCTCACTGGGCGGTTGGGAGGTGCTGACTAACGAGATGCAGTTTGCAGCCCGGTTGAGTAAACCCATCAAGCCATCAATGTTGTTTGATGCGATTGCCGAGGTGATGAGCGCTCAGATCGACGATAGCATGGTGCAGCCTCACACAGAGGAAAAGAAGTCTTCATTCGACCCGGAGATGGGTGTGAACCACCCTTTGCATATTTTATTGGCAGAAGATAATTTGATAAATCAAAAAGTGGCCTTGGGGATATTGGAACGCTTGGGGTATCGAGCCGATGTTGCCGGTAATGGGTTAGAAGTTTTAGATGCGCTATCCCGTCAACATTACGATGTAGTGTTAATGGATATTCAAATGCCGGAGATGGACGGTGTGCAGGCTACGCATCGCATTTGTGCGAAATATCTTGAAGAAGAGCGGCCGCGCATTGTTGCTATGACAGCGCATGCCCTGGATGGCGATCGTGAGCGCTATATTGCTGAAGGCATGGATGATTACGTCAGTAAGCCGGTGCGCGTGGATGAACTTGTGCATGTCTTGAGACGATGCCCATCTCAAAGTCCTCCGAAGGGTAGTAATCAGGTTTAGAGAGAAATTTCCGAATATTGGTGCACTATGAAATCACTACGAAAGACCTTCGATATCAGATGGCAATACCTGTTCTACGGTTTCACAGGCGGGTTTGTGTTCATTGTCCTTGCCACGGTAATTTCAATACAAATTGAAAAATTAGCCTTTTCCTGGAGCAATATCTGGCTGGTTCATACAGCGAACCCGCTCTTGTGGATTATTGATACCGCTCCAATATTTTTGGGGTCGTTGGCTTTTGTGGCAGGTGTACAACACTATCGTTTCAATGAGGTATTAGCACATCAGGCGAATGTCATCGAAGAACGCACGCAGCGAATTCGTGAAAGCTACCGGGGTCAGGACATTATCAATGCTCTCTTGCGAATTTCCTTAGAACCTATTCCGTTTGAGGAGCAGCTTTCGCAAGCGTTAGAAATGCTCTTGTACACACCTCATTTAACTGGCATCAAACAGGGGGGTATTTTCCTGGTAGACGATAAAAAGCCCGATCGCCTGGTGATGAAAGTAGAACATGCACTGAGTGACAACATCCGCAGAGAGTGTGCTTTTGTAGACTTCGGCCAGTGTCTTTGTGGGCGGGCGGCTCTATCGCAAGAGGCTGTCTTTGCCAGCCATGTGGATGAACGTCACGATGTTCGCTATGAAGGCATGGCCGCGCATGGGCATTACAATATTCCGATCATCTTAAGCGACAAACTCCTCGGGGTGCTAATGCTCTACCTGGAGGCAGGTCACCAACACAATGAACGCGAGATCGAATTTCTCAGGGCAGCTACGCGCACGCTGGCAAGTATGATATCTCGCCACAACTTCGAGGAGCAGTTGCGCTTACAAGGGTCTGCCTTACAGGCTGCGGGGAATATGATCGTTATCACAGATATTGATGGAACGATCGAATGGGTAAACCCGGCCTTTACCGTGGTGACCGGCTATAGTTTTCGAGAAGTTGTGGGCCAAAATCCGCGCATTTTAAAATCGGGCATTCATGACGAAGCCTTTTATCAGGATTTATGGTCGACAATTTTGCAGGGCGATGTCTGGCAGGGGGAGATGATTAACCGCCGCAGGGATGGCAGCCAATATTATGAAGATGTAACCATAACTCCTGTGCGTGACGATCAGGGCGAGGTTAAAAATTTTATTGCGATCAAGCAAGATATCACCGAGCGCAAGCAATCTGAATTAGAAATCGTGCAACAAAAACAGTATTTCGAAACCCTGGTGCAAACCAGCCCAATCGCTGTTGTGATATTGGATATGTACCACTGCATCGTTGACTGTAACGTGGCATTCGAACGCCTATTTGGTTACTCCAAAGCTGAGGCGCTTGAACGTAACCTGGACGACTTGATTGTCCCTTCGGAAGACTTTGCGCAAGCTGAACAATATACCCAAGAAGTAAAAGATGGCGGTGTTGTGCACGGGTTTACCCAGCGAAAAAACAAAAACGGCCAATTGCTCGACGTTGAATTCTTCGGCGTGCCAATTATTGTGCAGGAAGAGCAGGTGGCAATTTTAGCGCTTTATCATGATATTTCGGACCTGGTGGATGCGCAACGGGATGCCGAATCGGCTGCGCGCGCCAAAGCCGAATTTTTGGCGAACATGAGCCACGAAATTCGCACGCCCCTCAATGCAATCATTGGCATGACGGGGTTGTTGTTAGAAACCTCGCTCGATAGTGAACAGCAAGATTATGCCAAGACGGTGCGCACCAGCGGAGATGCATTGCTGGCGATCATTAATGATATTCTCGATTATTCCAAGATCGAAGCCGGCAAGATGGAATTGGAGCAGCAACCTTTTGATGTGCGCGAACTTGTTGAAAGCGGCCTTGATTTAGTGGCCTCGCGCGCCGCCGAAAAAGGCATTGAATTAGCCTACTTGCTGGATAGCGACGTCCCCGGCGCTGTCATTGGCGATGCCACCCGCGTGCGCCAGGTTTTAGCAAATCTACTCAGTAACGCTGTGAAATTCACCGACCAGGGCGAGGTTGTTGTCCGCGTTGAAAGTAAGTCTTTGACCGAGGAACGGTATACGATGCACTTTTCAGTTCAGGATACAGGCATTGGTATCCCTGAAGATCGTATGGATCGCCTGTTTGCCTCATTCTCTCAAGTTGATACCTCCACCACACGAAAATACGGCGGAACAGGACTGGGGCTGGCAATCAGCAAGCAGCTTGTCGAACTGATGGATGGTGAGATAGGTGTCGATAGCCGTGTCGGAGAAGGGAGTACCTTTCATTTCACCTTCGACACCAGCAAAGCCCCAGACTCGTTTAAGGCCCACGTTATCCAGGCTCAACCTATTCTCGAGGGTCGCAAAGTGCTCATTGTGGATGATAATGCCACCAACCGCCTCATATTGATCCGGCAGACAAAATCGTGGGGGTTAGATCCCCGCGCGGCGGCTTCAGGGGAGGAGGCCCTGGAGTGGGTCAGAAGCGGAGAGAAGTTTGATTTTGCAATTCTTGATATGCAAATGCCCGAGATGGATGGCGCCATGCTAGCCGAAAAATTACACGCCCATCACGGGGCAGGTGATTTACCGCTGATATTGCTGACTTCTTTAGGGGGGTGGGAAATGGTGCCTGAAGGCACATTATTCGCGGCCCGGCTCAATAAACCCATCAAGCCATCAATGTTATTGGATGCGATAACAAAAGTAATGGGCAGCAAACAAGAACAGGATGTCATCCGTGTGCGTCAAAGCCCGGCAAGCTCAGATTTTGATGCTCTAATGGGAGAGCGTCACCCATTGCATATCCTGCTGGCCGAGGATAATATCGTCAACCAAAAAGTTGCTACTCGTATTCTCGAAAAATTAGGATACCGGGCCGATGTGGCCTCAAATGGTCTTGAAGTACTTGACGCTTTGAAACGTCAGCATTATGACGTTATTCTGATGGATATTCAAATGCCAGAAATGGATGGTGTAGAGGCCACCCAGCAAATCTTGCGTGACTATTCTTCTGCAGAGCGCCCGCGCATTGTTGCGATGACGGCGCATGCACTCGAGGGGGATCGTGAAAATTACCTGAAGCAAGGGATGGATGACTATGTTAGCAAACCGATCCGCGTTCAAATGTTGATCGATGCGTTGGAGCGCTGCCAACCTCAGCAGGAGTAATCAGCTTCAGGATACGCTCGTTTCACTCCCTTCGCTGCTCTGCTTCGACAACCATAGTACACTCACAAAAAAGCCGATTAGCATCACGATAGCGCCACTAATATAAGGGTAACGAATATTGCTATCGAATAAGAATCCGGCCCAAACCGGCCCGGCCATGCGCCCTAAACTCATAAAGGAATTATTCAACCCCATTGCCACACCTTGCCCTATCGTGGCGCGTTTCGAGGTCAGCGAAGATACCACCGGTCTGAGCAGTGAATTGCTGAGTACAAAAATAGTCACTGTTATCAGTACCGTCACAAAGGAATTTGCCAAGAGCATAAGTACGAAGCCAATCGCGCTGCCAATTAGTGAAAGGCGCACAATGCTGACTTCACTCCAGCGTTTGGTCAGCGGCCCAGTGAGCAGCCCCTGCATAAGAACCGAATTAATGCCGATTACTGTGAGAATCGCCCCCACGCGTTGGGGCCCGTATTGATACCGCTCCAGCGCAAATAGGCCAAAGATACTTTCGAAATTGGTCAGGGCAAAACTTAATATAAAGGCCATCATCAACAAAATGCCAATCGGGCTGAAGAGAGCATCCCACATCTCTTTAAATTGTGGCCCCTGGATTTTGCTTGATGATGGCTCGCGTTGATCAGGGGAGAGCGATTCGGGGAGGATCACGATGATGAAAATTAACGCCACCGCCGATAAGCCGGCCGCAACGAAAAAGGGCGTCGCCAGCGATGTGCCCGCCAGCCAGCCGCCTAAGCCCGGCCCAAGCACCATCCCCATCCCCATTGCCGCGCCAATAACGCCCATCCCACCGCCTCGGTTTTCGCTGCTCGTGCTATCGCCGATGTAGGCCATCGCAGTTGGAAGGGTGGCCGAAGAAAGAATGCCCGATAAAGCTCGGGAGGCAAATAGCATCCATAACTGAGTGGACAACCCAAAGAAAAGCATGGCGATTCCGTTGCCTAATACGCCTAAGATGAGAAAGGGTTTGCGCCCAAAGCGGTCGGAGAGACTTCCCCAAATTGGAGCAAATAGAAACTGCATGACCGCAAAGGTAGCCATGAGCGCGCCCAATGCACTGCCGCTGGCGCCCAGGCTTTCGATATAGAAAGGCAATATGGGGATCACCAGCCCAAAACCCAGCATGACAACGACCAGCGTGAAGAAGAGAATAATGAGATTTTTATTGTCAGGATTCATAGTTTTGGGACTTGTGCAGTCCAACGAAAGATATTCTGAAAATAGGGGTGTGCGGGTTACCACGCACACCCCTATTTTCGGGCCATTTAGATAATTGATGTTTTGAAATATTATTCACCCTCAATGATAAAGCGCTCTACTTTTTGACGGGCAATATCATCGGTGAATTGTTGCGGGGGAGATTTCATGAAATACGAGGAGGGCGCGATAAGTGGCCCGGCGATGCCGCGGTCTAAAGCAATTTTGGCGCAACGCACGGCGTCGATCATCACCCCAGCAGAATTGGGTGAATCCCATACTTCAAGTTTGAGTTCAATATTGAGGGGCACATCACCAAAGGCGCGCCCTTCCAGCCGGATGTTGGCCCACTTGCGGTCGGTCAGCCAGGGGACATAGTCGCTGGGGCCGACATGTACATTGTCATCGCCAATGTCATAGGGCAACTGGCTGGTTACGGCTTGCGTTTTCGAGATCTTTTTCGATTCCAACCGCTCTCGATCTAGCATATTGTAGAAATCCATATTGCCGCCAAAGTTAAGCTGGAAAGTGCGGTCGAGATGAATGCCGCGATCTAAAAACAAATTCGCTAAGACGCGATGGACAATGGTAGCCCCCACCTGGCTTTTTATATCATCGCCAATGATGGGCAAGCCGCGGTCGGCAAAGCGCTTGCCCCAATATTCCGAAGTCGCAATAAAAACCGGAATCCCATTCACAAAAGCGCAGCCGGCTTCTAGAACCTGTTCGACATACCACTTGGTTGCCATTTCCGAGCCGACCGGCAAAAAGTTGATCACCACATCGGTTTGGGTTTCTTTTAGGATGCCGACAATATCGTCGGTGGGGCCAGTCGCCTTTTCGACTTTGCTGCCCAGGTATTTCCCCAAGCCATCATGGGTCATGCCGCGATATACGGGAATGCCCAGGTGAGGCACTTCTGCAAAGGCTATGGTGTTGTTGGGGGCTGCCCAAATTGCCTCACTGAGGTCTTTGCCCACCTTCGATGCGATGACATCAAAAGCCGCGGAGAATTCGATATCACTGATGTGGTATCCTCCCATGTTGACGTGCATAAGGCCGGGAACGTCCATGTCATTAGGAGCATCTTTGTAATACTCAACGCCCTGTACCAATGATGAGGCGCAATTACCAACGCCGATAATTGCGACGCGTACTTTCTTTCGTTGCTTTGCCATTTCGATCCTTTCGTAACCAATTCAAGATATTGAAGCCCGAAAATAGGGGTGTGCTTACAGGTCGAACCCGCGGCACACCCCTATTGTTGAAAAATACCCTCGAAGGGGCAACTGAACTTTAGATGTGGTTGACGGCCTATATTATACCCCCATTACCGGTCTGCATTATGGGCGCATTCGTAAAGTGAAGCACTATAAAGCTCTAGTTTCCGGTAACTGAAGCTGCTCACAATCGAAGTTGGAGCAAACAGA
>CAYFMI010000086.1:0-17578 GCA_964344175.1 uncultured Anaerolineales bacterium | reverse complement strand
TCTACCACGTGTTGAGACCATTTTCTCTACCCACTTACCGGAAAGTAAAGTTAAATTTCATCAAAATGATTCCGGACAGGAAAATATGCACATTCTCAATCCGGGGTTATTCACAAACCACATTCACACGTCCACAATCTTATCATTCTATTGACGATGCTAAGGCTTGGCACTACAATCAGCGCCAAAGTGCGTAGATTGAAAAATTCACGCTATCATACAGAGCACACTCACAATTATAAAGCACGTTTGGCATGCCCTATCTAATTGACGGCCACAACTTGATTCCTAACATTCCCGGGTTGAGTCTCGACACAATCGATGATGAGATTCGGCTGATTGAGCGCCTGCAAGTTTTCCAGCAGCAAAGTCGTAAGAAGATCGAAGTATTTTTTGATAACGCCCCGCCTAGCAAAAATCGAACGCAGAAATATGCTGGCGTAGTTGCTCATTTTATTCGTCGGGGCATCACTGCCGACGAAGCCATTCACCGGCGAATCCAGGCTCTGGGTCGGGGAGTCAGCACCTGGACTGTAGTAAGCTCTGACAGAGCTGTGCAGGCTGCCGCGCGCGCCGCGCATGCAAGGGTGATCTCATCAGAGGAATTCGCCAAAGAATTGGGGCAAATATCCAAGGGGTCGCCAGACGAGACAATTGAGACAGATGTCCAATTAAGCAACAAAGAAGTCAATGAGTGGCTGGAAGTTTTTAGCAATCGCAAAGATAGCAAACAATAATTGTAGCGTCATTCACAAAGTCCATATATTCTTCCGCAAAAATCTAATCTATCTTTAATGCAAATAAGACTAAATTGGTGTATATTACATTTGTTGGTACCTGCCTCTCCTTTTACTGGTATCTTGCAGGTGTCAAACCACCAACCCCCTTATTGGCATGTCCCCCCCATGTCAGCAAGATTGGTGGTCCTCCTAAAGAGATCGCCGAACGTGTCCCCCCCACGCTCGGCGATCTTTTTTCTTATAACCAACTCTGGTTACAACCCTTCGACGACCTCCAATGGCTACGGCCCACTTGAGTGAAACGCAGAATAACAGAGGCTACTTGCGGAGGTGGTTACAAAACGATTTTTCCCTCTCGAAATGTTAAGAATATTCGTCTATCAATGGAAATAGACCAATTTTAGAAATCGCTCCTTCGTTAAGGAAGCACCCAATTTTACAAGCATATGATGTTTGTCATTCCATACTTGTGAAATTTCCCACTCGCCCTACCTCTGCAAAACATCCTGTGATATACTTCGACAACTCTGAGACCAAAATTGATTGTTTCTTTATCCATATTTCGGACTTCCTACATAAGTGTATAAGTCCTAATACAATATATAAGGATCCCGTATGCTCCTTGAATATATCCCCATTGCCATACTCATTCTTCTGGCCACTGGGTTAGCTGCCCTTGTGGTCATTCTCGGCCATTCGTTTGGGCCGAACCGGCAAACCGACAAAAAGGCCATGCCCTACGAATCGGGGGTAACGCCTTACGGGCCAGGCACCCGACGCATGTCGGTAAAATTCTATCTGATCGCCGTATTGTTTATCCTTTTTGACATAGAAATCATCTTCTTCTTGCCCTGGGCTGTCGTCTTGCGTGACTTCATTGAGAATAGCCTAGGGCTTTTTGCTTTAATCGAGATGTTCGTCTTTATCTTGATCTTATTGGTGGGTTATGTATATGCCTGGAAGAAAGGAGCCCTGGAATGGGAATAGAGCAAAAACTAGGTAACATGGGAATGGTTACCACAACATTGGAAAAAGCTGTCAACTGGAGCCGGACAAGGGCCATGTGGCCATTATTGTCCGGCTTGGCTTGTTGCGCCATCGAGATGATGTCTGCCCAGGCATCGCACTACGACATGAGCCGCTTCGGCATGGAACTGATGCGCGCCAGCCCCCGCCAGTCGGACTTGCTAATTGTGGCAGGACGGGTAACCCGCAAGATGGCCCCGGTAATCCGCCGTCTTTACGATCAATTACCCGACCCAAAATGGGCAATAGCCATGGGCGATTGCGCATCTTGTGGCGGCGTTTTCAACAACTATGCCATTGTTCAGGGAGTCGATGAAATTATCCCTATCGACGTGTATATCGCCGGATGCCCCCCCCGCCCCGAAGGGCTGATCCACGGCATCTTAACTCTGTATGAAAAAGTTGAACAAGAAAAACTCACCAAATGGAAATAGTCAGGTGATTATTGAGAGCTTATGAATGAAAAACTAAAAAACGCCATCGAAGCCATCGAAAAAGGCTTCGAAATTGAGAAGTATAGCTTCAGGGACGAAATATCCCTGCTGATTTCACCTGAGGATGTTGTTGACATTTGCCGCACGCTGCGTGATGATTTCGGCTTCGATTTGCTTTCCAGCCTGACGGCGGTCGATTATTGGCCGCAAAACGACCCCAGATTCCATGTAGTATATCAACTTTACTCTGTGCAAGCGAACATCACCCTGCGGCTGCGTGCTCAGGTTTCCGGCGAAACCCCTACCATTGCCACAATCGAAGGGCTGTATCCCAATGCCAATTGGCACGAGCGAGAGCTGTGGGATATGTTCGGGATTCATATTAACGGCCACTCCGACATGCGGCGCATTCTTATGCCGGCCGACTGGGAGGGGCATCCCTTGCGAAAAGACTACCCTCTGGGATACGAAGAAGTCCAATTCAGCTTCAATGCTGAAGAGATCGACGCTAAGAAACCCTATGTGAAGGAATAAACGTGACACGTAGATTGCAATTTTCTTTGCATTGCATTTTACGCATCACTCAATGAGGTCCTTATGGTTCAACTTCAAGAAGTAACTTTTGACGAACTGAAACATCTCGTCTCCGACCGGGCAATTTCGGGCGAAACCATGGTTCTCAACATGGGCCCGCAACACCCCAGCACGCACGGTGTATTACGCCTAATGCTGGAGCTGGACGGCGAGACCATCATCAACTGCATTCCCGACATTGGCTTCCTGCACACCGGTGTAGAAAAGAACATGGAAGCCAAGCGCTACGAACAGGCTGAGGTGATGACCGACCGGCTGGATTATCTCAATACGGTTGGCAACAACTTGGCCTATTGTCTGGCAATTGAAAAATTGGTAGATCTGGATGTGCCCGAACGAGCGCAGGTGATTCGCGTTGTGCTGACAGAATTGCAGCGCATTGCCTCGCACCTGGTTTGGCTGGGAACCCAATCACTCGACCTGGCCGCTATGTCGATGTTCTTGTATTGCTTCCGCGAGCGCGAGATGATTCTCGACATTCTCGAACTGGTTTCCGGGCAACGCATGATGACCACCTACATTCGCCCCGGCGGTGTGTGGCGGGATGTGCCAGCAGAGTTCTATGATGCCGTGGAACAATTCCTTGAGTATTTTCCCCCTCGCATCGAGCAGTACGAAGGTCTGTTAACAAAAAACCCGCTCTTCATTGACCGCACCAAAGAGATCGGCGTTATTTCTGCCGAAGATGCAATTGCCTGGGGATTTACAGGGCCATCGTTGCGCGGCTCTGGTGTGGCTTACGACAACCGCAAAGTGCGCCCATATTCCGGCTACGAAACTTACGATTTCGAAGTGCCCACGCAAACCGCCGGGGATGTGTACGCCCGTTACCGCGTGCGCATGGATGAATTCTGGCAGTCTTTGCGCATTATCGAGCAAGGGCTGAAACGACTCAAGGAGCTAGAAAGCGCTCCGGTGCGCAGTAACAACCGCAAATTCGTCCCGCCCCCCCGCTCTGAGCTGGGCACCAGCATGGAAGCTTTGATCCACCACTTCAAACTCTGGACAGAGGGTTTCAACGCTCCCAAAGAATATGTCTACGTCCCGGTGGAATCGCCGCGCGGCGAATTGGGCGTTTATCTCGAAGGCGACGGCGGTGCAAAACCTTACCGCGTCCACTGGCGCACACCATCCTTCGTCCACTTGCAATCGTTGCCGGTTCTCAGCGAAGGCCACCTGATCGCCGATCTGGTCGCCATCATCGGCAGCATCGATATCGTTTTGGGAGATTCGGACCGGTGAACAAGATAGCAGAAACCTACGCAGACGAAATTCAACAGATTCTTGCGAAATATCCCCCCGACCAGAAACGCTCGGCGGTGATGTCCCTTTTATACATTGCCCAGCGGTCTGAGGGATTTGTGACCAAACAAGGTATCAATGAGATTGCCGAAATCCTGGATATGACCCCCACCGAGGTGGTCACGCTGGTTGGCTTTTACACCCTATACCACGACAAACCTGCCGGAAAGTACCGCATTCAGGTATGCAACGACCTGCCCTGTGCGTTACGCGGCGCCGATCAGTTCTTGGAGCAGCTCTGCGAGAACCTGGGAATCAAAGTGGGTGAAACCACCGCCGACGGCCTGGTCAACGTAGAAGGCGTAATGTGCCTGGCCGCCTGCGACAAAGCCCCCATGTTCCAGGTGCAGTGTGAAGATGGCCTGGAATATCATGAGGATATGAGTGTTGAAAGCACCCTCGAATTGATTGAATCCTGGAAGGAGGCGGAATAATGGCTGATTATGTACTCCTTCGCCACCGCGATATCCCAGACATTGGCAATTTAGATGTCTACCGCAACAATGGAGGCTTCGACGCCTTCAAAAAAGTCGTCACCGGCATGCAGCCCGATGAAGTTACCGAAATTGTCAAAACTTCGGGACTGCGCGGGCGCGGTGGGGCAGGCTTCCCCACCGGGGTTAAGTGGTCTTTCATGGACAAAGAAAACTGGCCGCATTATGTCGTCGCCAATGCCGATGAATCGGAGCCGGGAACCTTCAAAGACCGCGAGATTATGGAGAGTAACCCCTTCCAATTCTTGGAGGGCGTGGCGATTGCATCCTACGCTGTAGGGGCAAACGCGGCCTACGTATATTGCCGCGGCGAGTTCTGGCAGGTGGCGCATTTCCTCGACGAGAAGATCGCCGAACTCGAAGAGGCCGGCCTATTGGGCGACAATCTCTTCGACAGCGATTACTCCCTGCGCATTTACACTCACCTGGGCGCGGGGGCGTATATCTGCGGCGAAGAAACCGCCCTGCTCGAATCGCTCGAAGGCAAACGCGGCCAACCCCGGCTGCGTCCGCCGTTCCCCCCTTCTTATGGCTTATACGGCAAACCCACCGTGGTCAACAATGTTGAAACACTCGCCAACGTCCCGCCGATTATCACCAACGGCGGCGGCTGGTACAAATCGCTGGGCACAGAAGACACCGCTGGCGTAAAGATATTCAGTCTTTCGGGACGCGTCAAAAATCCCGGCAATTACGAGTTACCCTTTGGCACAACCTTCCGTGAGTTGATCTACACCCACGGCGGCGGGATCATTGACAACCGCCCGGTAAAGGCGATTATGGCCGCGGGCGCATCATCGGCGCTGATCGTGGCAGACGATGCTGCCCTCGACACCCCCATGGACTATGCCTCGGTGCGCACACTCAACGCCGACTTAGGCTCGGCCTCAGTAATTGTCATCGACGATACCGTCAATATCGATTGGGTGCTCAATAAAACCATCCATTTCTTCAAGCATGAATCGTGCGGCAAATGCACGCCCTGTCGGGAAGGCAATTACTGGATGCAGCATATCATCGAACGCGTTCACGGCGGTGAAGGCACATCCGACGATGTCGAACTGCTGCACAGCGTCGCCAACCAAATTCAAGATAAATGCCTGTGCGCGCTGGGCGAGTTTTCTATCCAGGCCGTAAAAACCGGCATTGAACGTTTCCCGCAGGACTTTGAGGCTGCGGTAGATCAATAAAGAATTGCCGCAGAGACTGCTGAGGTTGTAGAGAAAAGAAAAAGCAACTCTACACACCCCGCGAAATCTGCGGATCGTACCCCGAAATTCGTGGAGTTTCTATGACCAAAGAAATTACCCTAACCATAGACGGCCAGCCAGTCAGCGTGCCTGAAGGCACTTTAGTGGTAGATGCTGCCAAGAAAATCGGCATTGATATCCCCGTCTTCTGCTACCATCCCAAGATGGAGCCGGTGGGAATGTGCCGCATGTGTCTTGTGGATATTGGCCGCCCGGTGATTGACCGCGAGACGAAGATGCCCGTTCTCGAAGAAGACGGGACACCCAAGATTCAGTTTGGGTGGAAACTAGAAACCGCCTGCACGATTCCTGTCTCCGAGGGGATGGTTGTCGAGGGCATGAGCGAGAAAGTGCAACAGGGCCGCCAGGAGATTGTTGAATTCCTGTTGACCTCGCACCCGCTGGACTGCCCAATCTGTGATAAGGGCGGCGAGTGCCCATTACAAAACCTGACCATGGAGTTCGGCTCCAGCGACAGCCGTTTCATCATCGATGATAAGATTCACTTCGACAAAAATGTCCCCTTGGGGGATCTCATCTGGCTGGACCGCGAGCGCTGCATTCAATGCGCCCGCTGCATCCGCTTTCAGGAAGAGATCGCCGACGATGCTGTACTGGAATTCTTCAACCGCGGCCGCGCTACCGACATTATCACCAACTCAGAACCCGGCTTCGCTTCATATTGGTCGGGCAATACCACCGATATTTGCCCGGTGGGAGCATTAACAACCGCCGACTTCCGCTTTGGCGCTCGCCCCTGGGAGCTGAACCATGCTGCCTCGGTCTGCACCCACTGCGCGGTCGGCTGCAATCTCACTTATAACACGCGCCGCGAAGCCACCGCGGGCGGCAACATCGTCATCAAACGCGCTATGCCGCGCCAGAACGAGCAAGTCAACGAATTATGGATCTGCGACAAGGGTCGCTTCGCCTATCACTTTGTTGAAAGTGACCAACGCCTGACACAGCCCCTGGTACGCAAGGACGGGGTACTCACCCCGGCAAGCTGGGACGAAGCGCTGGCCTTTGTTGCCGATCAGTTCAAGAACGCCGGTGAAAATTTACTCACCCTGGTTGGCGGACGCCTCCCCAACGAAGACCTATACAACCTCAAGAAACTCACCGATGGCCTGGGCGGACAAAGCGCCCTGCATAGTTACATGGCGGGCGGCGACCTGGTTGCTCAGGTTGGGTTGAGTGCAGGGTCAAACCTGGGCAATTTGGGCGCAGGCGACGCTATCCTTGTGGTTGCCAGCGATCTCGAAGAAGAAGCTCCGCTATGGTTCTTACGCGTCAAGGGCGCGGCGGAGCGCGGCGCTCAATTAATGGTTGTCAACCCCCGCCCCACCAAATTAGATCGCTACGCGACTCAAACAATCCGCTACAAATATGGTGAAGAGATCACCGCTCTTGAACAAGTCGGTGACCTGTCGCAAACAGAAAACCTGGTCGTCTTCTTCGGCAGCGAAGGGCTTGGGCTAGAATCGTCTCGTGCGCTGGCGCAATCCTGCGCTAACCTGCTCATCGAGAGTCACCATGCCGGTAAACCCAACAATGGTTTAGTCGGGGTGTGGCCGCATGCCAACACCCAGGGGGCCTGGGATATGGGCTTCTGCCCTGGGGCCGAAATTGCTGAAGCCAAAGTACTCTATATTGCCGCAGCCGATCCTGCTGGCGACGACCCCGCCCTGGCCGAAAGCATCCAACATGCCGATTTCATCGTCGTGCAGGAATTATTCCTCACCGAAACCGCCGCCCTGGCCGATGTGGTACTGCCCGTTCAGGCACAACCTGAGCGCGAAGGCACCTTCACGTCGGGTGAGCGGCGCGTCCAGCGCTTTTACCCGGTGGTATTGAACAAAGGCGAAGCCCGCCCCGATTTTGATATTGCTGCTGCGATTGGCGAAAAAGTCGGCGTAGAACTCAAAGGCCGCTTCCCGTCCCTGGTATTCCCGCAACTGTGCGCCGAAGTCCCCGGGTATGCTGAACTGTCGTATCCAAAGCTGGCCGAGGTCACCGAACAATGGCCAATGGTCAGCCGCGGCGATCTGTATTATGGCGGCACATCCTATGAAAACAAACAAGGGCTGGGCATGCAGTTGCCCACGGTGGGTACGGCCAAACCGGCCAATGTTCAGCCCACTCCCGATGCGCTCCCCAAGGCCCCCGCCGTAGCCGTCCCGGTGACGCAGTTGTACGATCTTGGCAAGTTAGTCAGCTTTTCAGAAGTTCTCCAGCCGCGGTTACCCAGAGCCTTCATCTTGTTGAATCCACGCGACTCACAAAACCTAAAGACCACCGACGGCATGACAGTGAGCTTTAGTTTGAATGGAAATAGCGCGGTCGATGTCCTTGTCCGTGTAGATGAAAACGTACCGCAAGGCATCGCTTTAGTTCCCCGCAGTATGAAAGTAGCGATCACCGAACCCAGCGAATTCGAAATCGGCATTGCCGAATCTGTAGTCGCCTGAACGAACTGAGGTATCCAATGGAATCAGCATTAATTATTGAATGGGTTATCAAATCTGCAATATTGCTATTATTTGGCGTGACCGGATTTGCCTACCTGACACTCTACGAACGCCGCGCCCTGGCCCGTATTCAGATGCGCATCGGCCCTAATCGGGCTGGCCCCTGGGGGCTGTTGCAACCCGTCGCCGATGGGATCAAGTTGATCTTCAACGAAGAACTCATCCCGGCCACTGCCGACAAGGTGATGTTCATCCTCGCGCCGATCATCACTGTACTACCGGCGCTGATTATCTGGGCCGTCATCCCCTGGGGGCGTCAGGTGATGATTGCCGGGCGTGAGATCAATCTCTATTTGTCGAACGCCAATGTAGGCGTGCTGTATCTCACCGCCGTGGCTTCCATCGCCGTATATGGCATTGTCATTGCCGGGTGGTCATCGAATAACAAATACGCTCTCTTGGGCGGGCTGCGCTCCTCGGCTCAAATGGTCAGCTACGAGTTGGCTCTGGGCCTTTCTTTCATCGGCCCTATTTTGCTGACCGGCTCAATGAGTCTGGTGGATATTGTCGAAGCGCAGAAGAATATCTGGTTTGCACTCCCGCAATTCTTGGGCTTTATTATCTTTTTGATCGCCGGGTTGGCCGAGATCAACCGGGCGCCATTTGATATGCCCGAGGCCGAGCAAGAGTTGACCGCCGGTTACCATGCCGAATATTCCGGCATGAAATTCGCCCTCTTTTTTATGGCAGAATATATCAAGATGATCGCCATCGCCGCTATTGCTGCAACCCTCTTCTTGGGCGGGTATCGCCTTCCCTTCATCGATATTTCCTCCGCCTTTGAACCGCTGGTTTTATTCATCAAAATCCTGATCTTGCTCTTTGGCATGATCTGGGTACGTGCTACCTTGCCGCGCTTCCGTTACGACCGCCTGATGGCCTTCGGCTGGAAGGTATTGTTGCCATTGGCGCTGGCAAATGTATTTTTTACCGCCGTAATCCTGGTTATTAAAGGTTAGCTCTCCCAGGAACGAGGCAATTAAGAAAAAGGAGAAACTACATGGCGTTCCCAGAAAGAGCCCGTGTGCTAGAAATACTCAAAGGGATGTGGATCACCTTCAAATCCATGTTCGAAAAGCCGGTGACCTTCCAATACCCGGAGGTCAAACGGCCGGTTAAGTCGCGCTTCCGCGGCCGCCACGTACTCAACCGCTATGAAAACGGTCTCGAAAAATGTATTGGCTGCTCGTTATGTGCAGCGGCTTGCCCCGCCGACGCCATTTTCGTTGAGGCGGCTGAAAACAGTGATGAGCAGCGTTTCTCCCCCGGCGAACGCTTCGCCAGTACTTACGAGATCAACATGCTGCGCTGCATCTACTGCGGTTATTGTGAAGATGCCTGCCCAACAGAGGCTATCACCCTGGAGGATAGTTATGAACTCTCGTTTGGCAGCCGGGCCGAGGCAATCTACACCAAAGAGCGATTATTAGTGCCGGTTCCTCAAAACGGCTCCCCCACCCCACAAGCTGTCGAGCCGGGGATGTTCAACCGCTCTGTGCCGGTGATGGCGGATCCGACAGATTAGGTGACAGTTCACGATGGATATAGGTGAATTATGACTTCAGATTTAGTTTTATTTCTTTTCCTCGCTTTCGTCTCTGTCGCTTCAGCGCTGGGGATGCTCTTCAGCCGCAATGCAGTCTACTCGGCGCTATACCTGATTATGAACTTCGTGACAGTAGCCATCTTCTACCTGTTGTTGGGTGGGTCTTTCATTGCCGTCAGTCAAGTAGCAGTCTACGCTGGCGCCATTATGGTGCTGTTCTTGTTTGTGATTATGCTTCTGGGCGCTGAAAAACTCGGTCAGAGTGAAACCCTGGATTGGCAGCGCCCCCTGGCAATTTTCCTCGGCATTGCGTTAATCGCCGAAACGCTCTATGTGCTTTTCGCCAAAGCTGGCGACTTATCGTCCGAGGCAGCATTGGCGGAGGGGTTTGGCAGCCCGGCATCTATTGGCAATGTGCTCTTCAATGACTATTTGCTGCCATTCGAAGTCACATCGGTACTTTTGTTAGTTGCCATGATCGGTGCAATTGTGTTAACCCAGCGCGAAAAGAAAAGTGCCTAACGCAAGGAGATGATGATGCTTCCGGTAAATTATTACATTGCACTTTCTGCAATCTTATTCTCGATCGGCGCGTTGGGCGTACTCATCCGACGCAATGCCATCATTATTTTTATGTCCATTGAATTGATGCTCAATGCCGCTAATTTAGCGTTTGTGGCTTTTGCCCGCAATTATGGGGCGCTCAGCGGCCAGGTTTTCGTTTTCTTTGTGATGACCGTGGCTGCAGCCGAGGTTGCCGTCGGGCTGGCATTGATTGTCGCCATCTTCCGCGCCAAGCAAAACATCGACGTGGATCAGATGAGCAGTTTGAAAGGATAATCTATCGATTTGGGAATACATACTCAGTGATGTTTCCAACTCGAAATGGAGAACACACATATGCTCCTAAGTGAAGTCGCAACAAGTGGACCAAATTTCTTCTATCTCGCCCCCTGGCTGGTGTTTTTCCCGGTCATCGGACTGCTGATTAACATCATCTTCGGGGGGCGCTTCAGCGAAAAGGTCATCGGCGGAATTGCCTCGACAGCTTCGGGGTTGACCTTTGTCGTCGCCGTCCTGCTGGCTCTATCGCTGCGCGCCCACCACGAGGGCGCCACAGTCAATTTGGCAGAATGGATCGCCATTGGTGAATTACAACTCGATTGGGCTTTCCGCGTGGATACGTTATCGGTCACCATGATGATGGTCGTCGGCGGTGTGGGGACGCTCATTCATATCTACGCCATCGGCTACATGCACGAAGATGTGCGCTTCAAAAATGACCCTGGGCGTTTCCGCCGGTTCTTTGTCTTCCTCAACCTGTTCATCGCCGCGATGATGATCCTGGTCAGCGGCGATAACTACCTGATGCTCTTTGTCGGGTGGGAGGGCGTTGGCCTGTGTTCGTTCCTGCTGATCGGTTTTTGGTACGACAAAGACACCCTGGGGCGGGACAGCCACGAGAACGCTAACGCAGCAAAGAAAGCGTTTGTTACCAACCGCGTCGGCGACTTTGGCTTCCTGATCGCCGGATTCATCATGTTCTGGGCCTTCAAAAGTGTGCAATTCGATAACGTCTTCCTGGCCGCCGAACACATTGCTGGGCATGAACCCGGCATTATCCTGGCAATTACGATCTTCATGCTGATCGGCGTAACTGGCAAATCGGCCCAAATTCCGCTTTATGTGTGGCTGCCCGACGCCATGGCCGGCCCGACCCCGGTTTCGGCGCTGATCCATGCCGCCACAATGGTCACGGCAGGCGTTTATCTGGTTGCCCGTTCAGCGCCACTCTATGCGCTGGTTCCCGGCGCACAGGCCACCGTCGCTCTGGTGGGGGGCATCACCGCGCTCTTCGCTGCCACGATTGCTGTGGGACAATATGACATCAAAAAAGTGCTGGCCTACTCCACCATCAGCCAGTTGGGTTTCATGGTGGCAGCCGTCGGCATGGGCGCTTTCGTGGCCGGGATGTTCCACCTGATTACGCACGCCTTCTTCAAAGCGCTGCTCTTCCTTTCCGCCGGTTCAGTGATCTTGGGAGTGGAGCGCGGCCATCATCACGCCGCCCACGGAGATCATGGTCACGACGATCACGGCCATAGCGATCATCACGAGGAAGAGGTCTTCGACCCCGGCGATATGCGCAATATGGGCGGCATGCGCAAAACTATGCCGGTTACATTCTGGCTTTATCTGATCGGCACCATCGCCCTGGCAGGCATCCCCCCCTTCGCCGGTTTCTTCTCCAAAGACGAAATCCTGGCCGAAGCCACTGCCCTCAACTTCCCGGTGTACATTCTACTGGCAATAGCAGCCTTCTTTACGGCCTTCTACATGGGGCGTCAAATTTGGTTGGTTTTCTTTGGGGAAGCCCGCCACGAAGCGGCAGCCCATGCCAAAGAGAGTCCTCCGGTGATGACCGTTCCATTGATGGTTTTAGCGGCGCTTTCCATTCTTGGCGGCGCGCTGAATCTGCCCGGGGTTGGCACCCTGACCCATTGGATTGAACTCACCTATGAGAAGTTCCATATGCACCTGCATCACGGCGAGTTCAACCCCACTGTTGCGGCCACATCCACCGCGTTGGCCCTGGTGGCAATTGGTCTTTCGTGGCTGCTCTATGGGCGCAAGCCCCTCGCTCAGGGGCAAACCGACCCACTCAAACGAATTCTCGGCCCCCTCTTCGTAGGCATGGAAAACAAATGGTGGATCGACGAGCTTTATTGGGCTGTTATTCTCAACCCCTATATCGCACTGGCGAAGTTCTTCGCCGATGTAATTGACTGGAATTTCTGGCACGACTGGTTCCACGACACCATCATTGCCAAAACCTTCCGGGGCTTGGCTAAATTCCTGGCCGAACCCGTAGATTTGGGCATCATTGACGGCATTGCTAACGGCCTCGCTGATGGTACCAAAGCCCTGGCCGACAACCTGCGCCGATTGCAGACCGGCTTTGTTCGTAATTACGCTCTCTCGGTGTTTATGGGCGTCATTGTTATTCTAGGATATTTAATTTTGAAATAGCCGTTGCACGTTTGAACGTTGGAATTTTCCAACCGTAAACGGAGGAATATTGAATATGAATCTTTTGCTACATCCTCTCACACTGGTCACTTTCTTCCCCCTGGTAGGCGTATTGGTTTTGCTGTTCCTCAAGCCCGAACAAAAAACTGCCCACCGCTGGACGGCGTTGGGCACTTCACTGATTACTTTTGGAATTTCGCTGTGGCTACTGGCCCAGTTCGATGCCAGTAATCCTGACTTGCAAATGGAAATCAATCTGCCCTGGATTCAGGTGGCCGGATGGAAGATCAGCTACTACATGGGCGTGGACGGCCTGAGCATCCTTTTGGTAATGCTGACGGCTTTCATCACACCGATCTCTATTCTATCCACCTGGACAGCCGTTGAAGAAAAAGTCAAAGACTTCATGATCTTCTTCCTATTGCTGGAAGTAGGCATGACCGGCGTCTTTCTGGCGCAAGATTTATTCTTGTTCTACATCTTCTGGGAATTCACTCTGGTGCCAATGTATTTCTTAATCGGCATATGGGGCGGTCCGCGGCGGATGTACGCAGCGGTCAAGTTCTTCCTGTACACTATGGCGGGTTCGCTGCTGATGCTGCTGGCGATATTGTGGCTGGGCATCTACCAGGGCTCTTTCGCCGTACCGGAATTGATCGAGATGGGCGGCATCCCCGCTGATATTCAGCTATGGCTCTTCCTGGCTTTTGCGGCGGCTTTTGCCATTAAAGTCCCTATGTGGCCGCTGCATTCCTGGCTCCCCGATGCCCACGTCGAAGCGCCCACAGCCGGTTCGGTCATCCTGGCCGGTGTCTTGCTGAAAATGGGCACCTATGGTTTTGTGCGCTTCAACATTCCGCTCTTCCCGGCGGCGGCGGTCAGAGCGGCCCCCTGGATGGCGCTGTTGGCGGTCATCGGCATCATTTATGGCGCAGCGGTTTCTTATGCTCAAAAGGACATCAAGAAGCTGGTCGCTTATTCCTCCGTCAGCCATTTGGGCTTCGTCATGTTAGGCTTATTTGCTCTCAACCCCCAGGGTATTCAGGGCGGCATCCTGCAAATGATTAACCACGGCCTGAGCACGGGCGCATTGTTCCTTTTGGTGGGTATGATCTACGAACAGACTCATACCCGCGACTTCGACGTCTATGGCGGCCTTTGGAAGATCATGCCGGTCTACGGCACGCTCTCACTAATTGTGGCGCTCTCTTCAATGGGCTTGCCGGGTCTAAACGGCTTCGTCGGTGAGTTCACGATCTTGTTAGGGGCGTTTGGCTCTGAGGCCATTGGCTCGCCCTGGTACGCCGGGCTTTCTGCAATCGGTGTGATCCTAGCCGCCGTCTACATGCTCTACATGTTCCAGAAAATGTTCCTGGGGCCGCAAGGCTCCGTGGTGGAAGATGCCGAAAAGCACGGCCACCCCATCCGCGACCTCAACTGGCGCGAGATTGTCACGCTGATTCCTTTGCTGGTCTTCATTTTCTGGATTGGCCTGTACCCGAAACCCTTCTTTGCCCTGATGGCTCCCACCGTCGATAAGCTGGTCGCAGCCGTTCAGGCCGCAGCCGCCGTGGCATTGCACTAACGAGGACCTCTATGAGTACAGTTGATCTCCTCTCGATCCTTCCAATAATTATCCTGGTAGCCTGGGCCAGCCTATTGCTGCTGATTGATATCTTCAATCATAAGATAAAATGGCTCACCCCCTTACTGGCAGCGCTCGGTCTTGCGGTTGCACTAGGCGCATCGATCGCTCAAACCGTTGAATCCTACAGCGGGTTCAACGGCATGATTGTCGTAGATGGTTTTTCCGCTTTTCTAAATGTGCTCTTTGCGGCCAGTGGTCTGGCAGGCATCGCCCTGGCGTATGATTACAACAAACGCATGGGGATGGCGCGCGGCGAATACTATGTCTTGTTGATGTACTCCGTCAGTGGGATGATGCTAATGGCTGCGGCAGCCGACCTGATTGTGGTTTTCCTGGCCCTGGAGCTGCTCTCAATTCCGCTCTACGTGTTGGCCGGGTTTGCCCGCCCCAAGCTGGATTCGGAAGAGGCAGCGTTGAAATATTTCTTGCTGGGCGCTTTTGCCGGTGGCTTTGTTGTCTATGGCGTGGCGCTGGCCTTTGGGGCAACCGGCTCCACTGCTTTAGGGGCAATTGTTGCGGCTATCAACGCCGGAACAGCCGACATGCCCCTGCTGCTCTTCGGCGCGGCGCTGATCCTGGTGGGCTTTGGCTTCAAAGTCGCCGCGGTGCCCTTCCAAATGTGGACCCCGGATGTGTACCAGGGGGCGCCTTCAGCAGTCACAGCTTTTATGGCTGTCGGAGCAAAGGCTGCCGGGTTCGCGGCATTACTGCGTATTTTTGTGGCTGCGTTGCCATCGCTCTATGAAGATTTATTCCCGGTGATATGGGTATTAGCAGCGCTAACCATGTTTGTCGGGAATATCACCGCCATTGCCCAGAATAATATCAAACGCATGTTAGCCTACTCGAGCATTGCCCATGCGGGTTATATCTTCATGGCCCTGGTAACTTTTGGGCAGCCTGCTATCGCTTCAGACGCGGTCGCAGCAGCGCTGTTCTACCTGCTGGCCTACGCCATGACCAACTTTGGCACCTGGGCGATTGTGATCGCTTTGGAAAAGGCGGAGGGCAAAGGATTGGAATTGGACGATTACGCCGGGCTGGGTACTAAATATCCTGCCCTGGCTACGGCCATGCTGGTCTTCATGCTTTCGCTCACCGGTGTGCCCCCCACGTTGGGCTTTGTCGGTAAATTTTATCTTTTCCGGGCCGTACTCAATGGCGGCTTTCTCTGGCTGGCAATCATCGGCGTGCTGACTTCGCTGATCTCGGCATATTACTACCTGCGAGTACTGGTCATCATGTACATGCGTGAAGGTGAACCGACGGCCCACAACAACGGTTGGCTGAAACTGACGTCTGGATTGACTGCAGTCGGCACGGTAGTTCTCAGCATCTTTTCAGTCCCCTTATTCAAGTGGGCTAGTCAAGCCGTGCTGGCATTGTTCTAACCTTAACAAAAACCCAAATGAACCCCAACCCTCGGGGAGTTTTGAAACTCTCCGAGGGTTTTTATTACGCAACCTCGGTTTCGAGTAAATTTATAAGGATCATCGCGCAGAGCGGAGCAACCGATGGGAGCATCGTCGAAGCGCAGGATTGCGGCGTTTCGACCGCGCTCAACGCGATGCCGTGATTTTATCCGATACTCGGGGTATATAGTTTTATGCCATAATATACACATACTTGTCCTCAATTTGCAGAACGTATTCACTAAATTGGCGATTTATGGCGAAAAAACCAAAGACCATTCTCATCGTGATTATTTCTTTGCTCATCCTGGGATGTATCGTTGCAGGCACAATGATGGGTATCGGAGCATGGATTGTCGCCCGGCAAATCACTACCTCGGAAACCGTCCTTGTTTCTTCACCAACACCGGAACCAACTCAAACATTCGCGCCGAGAGATGCATCAACCGAGACCCCCAGGCCGACTCTGGACACATTTGACCCCACAACCTATTGGACGGCGGTTCAAGACCCGCATTATGGGGTTCGATTCGCACTGCCTTGCTTTTGGCTGGTTGACTTCCCGGATCTATACCCCGAAGACACGGGGATTTCATATTCGGTACGCAATTACCCCTACGAGTATGTCGAGAACTTCCCCCGTGGAGAAGGAGTTTGGGAAAGCGGCGGCATTAAAATCGATATGAACTTCGTACACGTCGGCAATTGGGGGATGTCACCAGGTATCGGTATGGAGGAGTTTGTCAATGAGCTATATGCCAACGACTCCGAAACAAATCTAATCGCTGCCGATGAGATCACTGTCAATGGGCAGGATGCGTTGTTGGTCACAACTGAAAGCACTTTTGGTCATGGGAAATTCTACCTATTCCAGGTTAGTGACGAGATTTTTTTGATCGCTTCACCAAACCAGGAAGCCATCGCCAATTCCACGGTGACAGGAATTGTTCACTCGCTGGCACTCAGCCCTGAGGTCGCTATGGCCTGGCCTTATTATCTGCCGGATGAGCCGCCCATCGGCCTGACCGCCCCCTGTATGGGGATCCACGCCCCCGTGCCCGACCCGCATGCCCCCCTACCAGGTTGTTTCGCGAATAGTATGAATTCTGCAGATGAACTAGCTTTGGCGTTGCAAACATTGTTCCCGGTGAAAAATATCGGTGAGTTGGTGTACAAACACATGAACGACCCGATGATGATCGGCTATTGGGGTTCGGAGATCGTCTGGCGCAGCCCGTTAGAACTCGGCTCAGAGTTCGCCAATGACTTATTGCCCGAGGATACCAGCCGGTTGACCTTCACCAGCGACCAGAGACAATTCCCCGTGCTCGAAGGCATCAATATCGATGGCATGTTCGGGCCTGATGTAATTGTTTCACAAATCATTTACAGTCAGGGCTGGGGGCCGGATAGCCAGGGCGGCGCGCTGCTTTATATCGCCGAGGATACCTGCGGGAAATTATATTGGCATGGGTTGGTCTATTCAGCAATGAACTTCGAAAGATAAGGGCAACGTCCGCGGCTCAAATGGGTTATAAACTATCATAAGATATTTTTTAAATTCTCACAAA
>CAYFMI010000085.1:0-17630 GCA_964344175.1 uncultured Anaerolineales bacterium | reverse complement strand
GGCGTTCTCTGCGGTAAATTTCTGGTATAGCACAAATTTAAGAAAGCCGTGAAATTCACTGCGAGGTTGGCAGATACGGCATGGCCGGGCCATCCACGCCCAGGTATTCTGCCAAAGCCGCTTGCATGGCAATGCCATCATCCCATGGATACTCAATCTCGCCAAAACACATCGATTGCTCATGGCCTTTCCCGCAAGCCATCACCACATCCCCAGGACGCGCCAGATTCAGCGCAAAGCGAATGGCGTCACCGCGATCAGGCACGCGCCAGAAAGTCTCTCCTTCCACGCCGCCCTTGCGCACAGCCCCAGCCGCCATTTCAGCCAGAATACCCTCCAGCGCTTCGGTGCGCGGGTCTTCAGCTGTCAACACCGTCAAATCCGCGACTTCAGCCGAAATTTCCGCCATCAGGCGGCGCTTCTCGCGGTCGCGCAAACCCGCCGAACCGAAAACCGCAATTACCCGCCCCTGCGTCATCGGACGGGCCGCTTCCAGGGCACGCAGCAAGGCATTCGGGGTATGGGCAAAATCGACAATCGCCAGAAAATCTTGGCCCAGAGCAAAAGACTGCATCCGGCCTGGAATTCCCTCCAAAGCGGCAATCCCGGCGCGGGCTGAGTCTGCATCCACTCCCACCCCAACCACAGTCGCCCCCACTGCCGCCAATATGTTGGAGACATTGTAAGTGCCTAACAGGCGCGTCTGGGCCTCAAAGCGAAAATCCGGCCCAATGACTTCGAAATCTAAACCTGCCGGGGAGGCCGTGATCCGTTCCGCGCGGATATCCACATCCGGCGTCAGGCCATAGCTGATTTGGCGCATTGGCGGCTGTGTCAGATCGTGAAGATAGGGATACGATTGATCGTCGCGATTAAGCACCGCCGTGCGGAATTTCGGACTTTCCTTGGGGTGGGTTTCTGCCAGTGAAGTGAAGAGGCGCCCCTTGGCCGCCCGATAGGCCTCATAGGAACCGTGATAGTCCAGGTGCTCATGGGTGATATTGGTGACCACACCGACATCAAACTCACAGGCGGCCACACGATCCTGCGCCAGCCCGTGCGATGTGGCTTCCAAAATCACATGCGTCAACCCGGCATCAACCATCTGCGCCAAGTAACGCTGTACATCAGGGGCTTCGGGCGTGGTGACATGGAAGCCCGTATCGGTAACCTGATCACCGATGATGGCGCTGACCGTCGAAATCATGCCGGTTTTCGACCCGGCGGCTTTCAGGATTTGGAAAATATAATTTGATGTGGTGGTCTTTCCATCGGTGCCGGTTACGCCGATGACGGTTAATTTGCGGGCCGGAAAATCGTAAAAAGCAGCCGAAAGCAAAGCCATAGCCCGGCGGGCGTCCGCGACTTGTACATAGGGCACCGAAATATTCATCCCTTGCCGGGTCCCCATCACCGCCGCGGCACCATTTTGAATAGCTGCTGGAATAAATTGATGGCCGTCCACACTCAAACCAGGCAAAGCAACAAAAAGTGCGCCCGGTGCAGCCAGACGCGAATCCAGAACAATGGCATTGATCTGGGCATCTCCCCCGATCAATCGGGTCTCCCCTGGAAGATGTTGAAGCAATGACGAAAGCAGCTTATCAGCCATTCAGCAGTTTTCCCTTTTCGACCTTCGGGCAATAGCCGGATAACGAGCCTCAGAGATACAGATAGAAAACAGGGTGCGAGATGGCGCAATCGCGCCGCTCACACCCTGCTTATTCACCGATATACGATCTCCGCACTTTGGAGATGCGTGCATAGGAGTTACAGACGAACGATATTAGCCCAAGTTCTGGCGCAAATCTTCGAGCTGCCCGGCAACAGAGTTATCCAGCACTTTGTCGCCAACCCGGATCACCAATCCACCTAAAATAGAGGGATCAACCCGGAAGATCACGGATGCCTGCTCACCAATCTGAGTGAGAATGTCTTTCTTAACCGATTTTTGCTCGGCATCGGTCAGCGGAACCGCGCTGGTGACTTCAGCAGAAGCGCCGGATAGTTTAGCGCCTTCCAATACAGTCACTTTGCCGTCCTTGACACCGGAGAAGAACTCATTAATCAGGGCATGCTGGCGCTCTTCGGTCAGGGACTCACCGATCAATTTCTGAGAAGCAGCAACCGCCAGAGATGCAATTTGGCCGCGCATATCCGAAAGGACGCGGTCGCGTTCTTGCTGGGCTTCAGCCATCGCATTCTCGCGAATTTTGACCGCTTCGGCTTCGGCTTCGGCCTTGACTTCATTACCAACCTGATCGGCCCGTTGGGTGGCTTCGCGCACAACCTCACTGGCCTTTGCCTGCGCTTCGGCCAAAACGCTCTTGGCTTCTTCTTCGGCATTGGCGCGCGCTTCCGAAGCTACGCGGGCATCTTCAATTCCTTGGGCAATTTTGTTCTTGCGCTCTTCCAGCATCTTGACAATGGGTTTGTACGCCCAAGCGTAAAGTAGAACAGCGACAACGGTGAAGTTAAGGATTTGAAAAATAAAAAATCCTAAATTGATGCCTAATTTTTCCATGGAGAACTCCTATTAGGCAGTGAAGATGATGATCAATGCCACGGCCAGCGCGTAAATGGCAACCGCTTCGGCAAAGGCCATGCCCAAGATCATGTTGGTCTGAATGGTGGGAGTGGCATCGGGGTTGCGGCCCATAGCCTGAACGCCGCCCGAAGCAGCAATACCTACACCAACACCGGCGCCAATCGCGCCCAGCATTGCCATACCTGCACCCAACAACTTCATACCTTGAACAAAGAATTCGTTATACTCCATTTTTTCCTCCAAAAAATCTGTTTTGATGTCAAAAATTTCTAGTGATGACTCTCCAGCGCGCCGCTGATAAATACGGTGGCCAGCAAGAAGAACACATAGGCCTGAATCGCGCCAAAGAAAATCTCGAAAAGATACAACCCAGCCGGTAAACCTACTGCGGTTATCACACCAATAATGGAGAGCAGCAGCGCACCGGCGAAAACATTACCGAACAACCGGAAGCCAAACGAGAGGATCTTAGCAAACTCAAGGATGATTTCCAGCAACCCAACGGCAAAGTTGATCCCGCCAAAAATGCCGCCATGAATAACCTGTTTAATGGGGAAGAATTTCTCAAAATAGCTCATCCCCAAAGCCCAAACGCCATAGACCTGGGTCATGAAAACGGCGATAAAGGCCAGCGCAAAGGGGAAATTCAGGTCGGTGGCAGAGCCGCGCAAAAATGGCACCACTTCACAGGAATGGCAGATTTCTGTACCGCCATAATCTTCACCATGCGCGGCTTCCTCAGCATGGGCAGCTTCGGTCTCACCGTGGGCGGCTTCTTCCTCGCCATGGGCTGCCGCAAGAACCGGCTTTCCTTTATCGAGCGTATAGACCTCTAAAGAACCAATATCAAAGAGATGCTTGGCCTCATAACCATCTTTCGCCCCATGATATTCTTTAATCAGGCCGATGGCTTCAAAGCCAGGTACTAACTTAACCATATTGGCAGTGAAAACCAGCAAGAAAATGGTTGCCACAACCGGAAACATGCGCTTGGCCCATTTGCTACCCGCAGTGCCTTCAACAGAATTCCACAAGAACTCTACAATTCCCTCGAAGGCATTGTAGAACCCGGCAGGTACCAACGTGCCTTTACGCGAAAATCGCCAGGCCCCAAAAGCAATCAACAACAATACGAGGTCGGCTAACAGCGTTGCCAAAATAGTGTTGGTGATTTGGAAGTTCCCAATATGGAGTCCAATTTCTTCAGGGGGCAGGACTACAACTGGCGTAATTGGTCTTAAAAATGTGGGGCCTATAAATGATACCCAGACACCCACGGCAATAAGCCCAAGTACAATCCAGCGCTTAAACCCAAACCGTTTACCTTCTTTTACTTCACTCAACGGTCTCATCCTCCTTCATTGTATCAGCCACACCTTCGCTTGAAGGCGGGGCTTGAATTTCTTTCACAACCTGCAAGGCTCGCCAGTAGGTTAAAACGAGCGCCAGAGGTGCTGAAATTAAAACTAAGCTAATGGTAATGATTGGTTTATCTGTGCCGAAAAAACGATCGAGCCATAACCCGCCAAATACGGCCGCCAAAATGATCATCAGAGTCAGGCAACCTATTTCCCCACCGAGGACAGCAGTCCTCATCACAAACGGCTTCTGGGTAGGAGTCGGTTTAGGGTCGCTGGCTTGGCTCATAGCGGGCGAATTGTAACACAGAGAACGAATAACAGTCAACTAAATTGACCGGGGAGAGCAGGGCTTTCTTAAAGTCGAAACGAAAAGCGCTTTTACCGCTGAGAGCGCAAAGAACGCAGAGAAAAATTTAAAAAACTCAGCGAACCCGGCGTTCTCTGCGGTAAATTTCTGGTATAGCACAAATTTAAGAAAGCCGTGCCGGGGAGAGCAGACAAGAGACAGCAGACTGTTGCTAATGAAGAACCCCGCCGCAAGCGGCATTCTGGCTTTTTCCGCATAAACTAAGCAAGAATAAATACAACGGTCATACAACGGTCTGCGATCCGTTTTCATCCTAGAACAAACCGGCTGCCGCTCCAGACGACCAGGCGAACCAGGGAGCAAAGAATGCGCCCAAGAGTACAATGCCAACTGAAAGCACAGTCAGGGCAATGCGATACGGCCCGCTGACCGGCACGGGGATATGCTCTTGCTCAGAGCGGTAGAGATATACCCGCTTGAGTACAATCAGATAATAGTACAAACCCACAATCGAGTTGAGGACACCCACAAAGGCCAGCCAGATCAGGTCGGCTTTTACAGCCGCAGCAAAGACCAGCACTTTGGCAATAAACCCTCCGAAGGGGGGCATGCCCGCTAATGAGAGGAATGCCACCAGCATTGCCAGGGCCAGCCCCGGGGCACGGCGGCTGAGACCGTCGTAGTCTTTGATTTCATCGGATCCGAGAGTGTTCCATGTAACAATAACGACACCGAATGCTGCCAAATTGGTTAGCAGGTAGGCAATCAGATAAAACACCACACTGGCAACACCTAATTCTGAGAAAGTTACCACACCAACCAGGATATAGCCCGCATGGGCAACTGACGAGTATGCCAACATGCGCTTGATATTGGTCTGAACGATGGCGATGGCGTTTCCGATGGTCATGGTCAATGTTGCCACAATCGCAAGAATCAAGGCCCACTGCCCACTAAGGATCGGGAAGGCGCTCATCAAAACGCGCACCAAAACGGCAAATCCGGCTGCTTTCGAGGCGGTTGAGAGGAAACCAGTTACCGGTGTGGGTGCGCCTTCGTAGACATCGGGCGACCAGAAATGGAACGGCACTGCCGAAATCTTGAAACTAAAACCCACCATGACCAACAACAGGCTGACCAGCATGACAATGAAGTTCTCGCCGCCCGGCTGGATGGCAACGGCTAACTCGTAGAAACCGGTCACACCCGAATACCCATACAGCAGGCTGAAACCATACAGCATCAACGCCGAGGTCATCGCCCCAAAGAGCAGGTACTTGAACCCGGCTTCGGTGGATTTATCATCACCTTTAAAGAAACCCGCCAAAATATACATGGGAATCGAGGTCGTCTCGATAGCCAGGTAGAGCATAATCAAATCGGCAGAGGTCGCCATCAGATTCATGCCCATCGTCGAGACCAGCAAAAGTAAATAGAATTCGCCGCGATCTCCCAGGCCTTTGACATCCATGGCGAAGAGGGCCGTGATAGCCGCGCCGAAGATGAAGATCATCTTGAAGGCGAAACCGATCCAATCGTGGCGGATCATATCGCCCCAAAGCAGCTCATTAGATCCCTGAGGGGTGGCAAGCACCAGCCCCAAGATGAGGATCAACACCAGGCCACCGGCGGTGACCCATCCCAGGCTGCGGCGCTTATCATCAGACCAGAAGGCATCGAAGACCATTATTAATCCGGCCAAAACCAGCAAGAGAATTTCCGGCAAAATTGCCAGGATCATGGTTGAAGTAATACTACCAAACACTATGCACCTCCCAGCAGGCGTAGAATATTGTCAACGCCCGATTCCACCAGGGGAACCATCACCGAGGGGAACGCGCCAACGGCGATCAGGATTCCAGCAAGCAGCACCAGGGCCACTTTGTCTAAAACGCTCACGTCGTGAATATGGTCGGCATAGCTCTCCGGCATTTTGCCGAAGAACACACCTGTAATAATACGAATAATGTAGGATGCCGTTATCACGATAGAAATTCCCGAAACGGCCGCGATCCAGGGCTGGAATTTCCACACGCCCATGAAAATGGGGAACTCGGCCACGAATCCGGAGAAGCCCGGCATCCCCATCGAGACCAGGCCGCCAACTACAAAGGCCACCCCCACGAGGGGCATCTTCTTGAAAAAGCCGCCCAACTCAGGGATCTGGCGGGTGTGCGCCTGATCGTAAATCATACCGACCACCGCAAAGAAGAGAGCCGTCATGACACCGTGCGAGAACATCTGCACCCCGGCGCCAATCATGCCCTCCCGATTGAGCGTGGCGAAACCCATTGCTACCAGCCCCATGTGAGAGACCGATGAGAAGCCGATAACATATTTGAAATCAGTCTGCACCATGGCAATGAAGGCGCCATAAACCACGTTGACAATCGTCAACAGGATTGCATAGGGCATCCAGAATTTGGCGCCTTCGGGCAGCAGCATGATGCCCACCCGCAGAGCGGCGAAGGCCCCCAGCTTCATCAGCACCCCGGCGTGGAACATCGAGACTGCCGTTGGGGCGGCGACGTGCCCATCGGGCGACCAGTTGTGAAAAGGCCAGATGCCACCCAAAACGGCAAAACCGAGAAACACGAAGGGGAACCAGAATTTCTGGAAAGCCAGCGAGAAACCTGCTCCTTCAAGGGCGATCATATCGAATGTGCCCAACCCGGAGGTGAAGTACATTGCCAGGCCGCCAACCAGAGCCACCACCGAACCGATGAACAGGTACAGGGTCAGCTTCATGGCGGCGTATTCGCGGGTCACTTTCCAACCCCAGATGGCGATCAGCAAATACATGGGGAAGACGGCGATCTCGTAGAAGAAAAACAGCATGAACATATCCAGAGCTACAAAGACCCCGAATACACCTGTCGCCAGGATGAAGAGGAAAGCAAAGAACTCGCGCGGACGATCGTCGATGCCCCAGGAGATCAGCACGCCGGTGAACATCACCACACCGGTGAGTAGCACCAGTGGCGTATTCATACCATCAACGCCAACATAATAGGAAACTCCGAGTTGCGGCAGCCAGTTATATTTTTCAATAAATTGGTAACCGCCCGCCGCAGCATCGTAGGTGAAATACACCCAGATCGAGAGCAGCAGGGCAAAAGCCGAGGCTGCCAGCGCAGTCACGCGGATCTCTGTCTTGCGCTCACCATTCATCAACAGGATGAGCATCCCGGTGATGAGCGGCGTGAAGACGATAACGCTAAGAATTGGAAATTGCATAAGTCACCTCAGTAACGTTCTAACGTTCAAACGCATCAACGTTGGAACGTTTTAGAAGAGCATCTCCACAGCACGGTTGATCACATCCAACAGCCATGCAGGCCAGACACCCAGCCACAGCATCAATACCATCAGCGGAGCCATGACGAAAATCTCACGGGTGTTGATCTCACTCAGGCGGTGGTCGCCGTGCGCCCATTTTTCATTCAATGGGCCATGCAACACCTGTTTAATCCCCTTGAGAATATAAGCACCCGTAAAGAGCAAACCAATCATCGCCAGCGCCGTGAAGACTGGGAAAATCCAGCCTGCGCCCCAAGCACCTCGCACGACCAGGAACTCGGAGACAAAGCCGTTCAAACCCGGCAGCCCCAATGAAGCCATCGACGTGAAGATGAGAATGCCGCCATATACCGGCACCAGCGGGAACAGGCCGCCAAAATCATCCAGGTTGCGGGTGTGGGTGCGTTCATAGATCACGCCCACGAGGAAAAACATCCCCGCCGCCGAAAGACCATGATTGAACATCTGCAAGACAGCCCCGTTCATGGCAATGGTAGCGCTTTCGGTTCCCTGCGCAAAGGCGGCTGCCGCAATACCCAAAACGACAAAACCCATGTGATTGACCGATGAGTAGGCCACCAGGCGTTTGAAATCGGTCTGGCCGAAGGAGCTGAAGGCCCCAAAAATGATTGCCATCACCGCCAGAATTGCCAAAACACCCGAAAAGGCGCGCGCCTCTGCCGGGAACAATGGCAGCACCAGGCGGATGAAGCCGTACGCGCCCAACTTCAATAGCACACCGGCCAGGATCATTGAACCGGCGGTGGGCGCTTCGGTATGCGCATCGGGCAGCCAGGTGTGGAAAGGCCACACGGGAACCTTGAGCGCAAAGGCGATCACGAATGCCCAAAAGACAATGATCTTTACGGTTCCAACCGAGAGGCCAAAGAACTTATCCAGAGGAATATTCTCCATGGCGGTCAGTGTCGGCCAGAGTTCGAAGAGGCGGGTCAGATCGAAGGTATCGGCAACCACCCCCATCAACTGCACAGCCAGCAGCAAACCCAGCGAACCGGCCATGGTGTAGATCATGAATTTAAAGGAGGCATATGTCCGAGCTTTGACCTTCATGCCGCCCCACAACTGACGCTCACCCTTCTCGCTGCCCCACTGGTTAATCAAGAAATACATGGGAACCAGGCCAATCTCCCAGAAGACAAAGAAAAGCAGCAAATCCAGCGAAAGGAAAACGCCCAACATGCCCATCTCTAACATCAAGAAGAGCGCCATATAACCCTTGAGGCGGTCTTTCACACTGAACGAAGCCAGGATCGAAATCGGCGTCAACGAGGTCGTCAACAAGACCATCGTCAATGAGACGCCATCCACGCCGACATGGTAAGACGACTTGATGGCCGCATACCAGGTATATTGCTCTACAAACTGAAAGCCGCTTTTTGTCGAGTCAAACTCGAACCACAGGAACAGTGAGAGCGCCAGCGGGAACAGACTCAAGATAAAAGCCGTCCAGCGGATCAGATTTTTCTCTTCACTCGGCAGGATTACAACAACAACTGCCGCGAACACGGGAAGGAAAAGGATCAGCGTTAGCAAGTTGCTTGCAATAAATTCCATCATTCGCTCCTAATCCTAGGGGATCATCAAACTGTACAGATAATAGAATAATGTACCGAAAGCCAGCACTAATGCAATCACCATATACTGCTGAACTTTTCCGGTCTGGATCACGCGCAAGGCCTTGCCAAGTTTCTTGACGCCTTCGCCCACCAGGTCACCAAAGCCATTAATGATCGGCACATCAATATAATCACGGAAGATACTCCCCAGGCGGTAAGCCACACGAGCAATCCCATGTAACGATCCATCGATCATGCCGCGATCCATCCATTTATAGGAGAAGGTCTCCGAGAACCAGATCGCAGGTTTGATGAAGATTACGTCGTACAGTTCGTCGAAATAATATTTGTTTTGGAATAGTGTATAAAGCGGGCCAAGCGGTTTCTTGAGTGGATCTTCCTGACCGGCCTTGATATTACGGTAAACCAGCCAACCGAAGAAAAGGCCGCCCAGCGCGACGCCCAGAGAGGTTAGCAGCGGAACAAAGCTGAACTCTACCGCCTCAGGGTGGTGAGGCAAGGTACTACCCACCCAGTCGTGGAACCAGTTGGGGAGTAATCCACCAATCACCGGGAAATGCTCAGGGATACCCACCCACCCATAACCGATGGCAAAAACCGCTAAGATCACCAACGGAGTCGTCATCGTCCAGGGCGTCTCATGGGCGTGTTCTGCCGCCCCAGTGCGCGGTTCCCCAAAGAACGAGAGTGTGATCTGACGCATGGTGTAGAAAGCCGTCAGGAAAGCCGCAATCGCCAGGACAATAAAGACCGTCATATGACCGTGACCGAAAGCATCGGCGAAAATCTCATCTTTCGACCAGAAGCCCGCCGTCACCAGCGGGAAGCCGGAAAGAGCAAAACCGCCGATCAAAAATGTCCAGAAGGTAATTGGCATCTTCTTACGCAGGCCGCCCATATTGAACATATCTTGCGGGTCTACGCTGTGATCGCCGGTGTGTAATACGCCGTGCTCCACACCGTGAATCACCGAGCCAGAGCCGAGGAAGAGCAACGCCTTGAAGAAAGCATGCGTAATCAAGTGAAACGCAGCCGCTACATAGGCGCCGATCCCCAGCGCGGCAATCATAAATCCCAATTGAGAAATTGTTGAATAGGCCAGCACCCGCTTGATATCGTTCTGCGCCAATGCTATCGTAGCCGAGAAGAGCGCCGTGAAAGCGCCGATAAATGCCATCGCCGTCATCGCCGAGGTCAAGTGGCCGTGCTCTGCCCCCGCCGAAAGCAACGGGAACATGCGGATGACCATATAAACCCCCGCTGAAACCATCGTGGCGGCATGGATCATGGCCGAAACCGGGGTGGGGCCTTCCATGGCATCGGGCAGCCAGACATGCAATGGGAACTGCGCCGATTTGCCCACCGTGCCGATAAACAGCAAAATGCCGATCAGCCCGGCAACTGAGAGACCGAAAACGCCGGAAGGTTCTTCTGCCAGGTGATGCAGAAATTCTTCATTGAAAAATATTTCGCGGAAGTTGAGCGTACCAGCCTTCGCATAAAGGAAAGCAATGCCCAATAACATGAAGACATCCCCCACGCGGGTAGTGATAAAGGCCTTAATCATCGCCGCCCGTGCCGAGGGCTTTCCGTACCAAAAGCCGATCAACAAGTAAGAACACAACCCCATGATCTCCCAACCGACGAAAAGTGTCAGCAGGTTATTGGAAAGCACCAGGGTGTACATACCGAAGGCGAACAAACCGATGAAGGCGAAAAAGCGCGCATACATCGGCTCGATCGAGGGAACGGTGTGCTTGTGACCCTGCTCATCGGTTAGCGTGGCTCCATGCGGGGGCAAACCCTTGCGATCGTGATCCCCCTTGGGTTGACCAAAATTATGATAGCCAACACTGTAAAGGAAAATCATCAAAACGGTCCAGGCCACGAAGAAAAGCACCGCCGCCCCCAAGGGGTCGATCAACACACCAATGCTGAGCCAGGATTCGCCTGTCGGCAACCAATTGATCACCGATTCGAAGGGGTGCGCCCCCAGATGATGAGCGCCTTCTTGCAGCGCACGCCAGAAGACCACCATGCTCCCAGCCCAGGATAATAACGCCGCACCAATTGCGATTGTATGACTAAGCGCCCGATTGCGATTAGTAAAGAGCACAATCATGAAAAAGGCTAATAAAGGCGGAAGGGGGATTAGCCAAATAAGAAGTTCTGTTGTCATAAAAAGTCTCCAGTATCAGGTAAATAAGGTATCAGGGTACACAGGCCTCAAGCGACATTGCTTCTTACCTGTTTACATTGCTACCTGCATACCTTGTATACCGTTACCACTTCATCAAATTGATCTCATCCGCAACCACCGAATTTCGGCGGCGATAGAGTGAGATCACCAGAGCTAAGCCTACTGCTACTTCTGCTGCCGCAACCGCAAACACAATCACCGCAAATACCTGACCGGTTATCGCAGCTAAGTTGCCATAGCGCCAGAACGCGACCAGATTGATATTGACGGCATTGAGCATCAGTTCAATGCCCATCAAGATTGCAATAGCATTCTTGCGAGCTAAAACACCGTAAAGGCCTAAGGCAAATAGCGCCGCAGCGAAAATAAGATACCAGGATAATGAAATCATGCTACAGTCTCCTATTCCTTCCAGGCAACGACGATTGCGCCGATCATGGCCGCCAAAAGCAGCACCGAGGCTAACTCAAAGGGCAGCACATAGGCATTCGGCGAAACCAGGACTTCGCCCAACTGGACGACAGGGTCAGCCCCCGCGGGGAGTTCTGCCATCGAAGCACCGGCAGCGCTCGAATTAAGTACTACAAAGGCCAGCCCGGCAAAGAGCAACAACCCCAATACGGCGGCCCATCCCCAATTTGAATTCGTCTGCGGGCCGCTATCTTTCATCACCCGGCGGGTGAGCATGATCGCGAAGATCATTAGCACGGCAATCGCGCCGATATACACCACGACCTGCACAACGGCCAAAAAAGTTGCGTTGAGCAGCACAAATGTCGCCGCGACCCCGAAGAGGGTCAGTATCAGCCATAGGGCTGCATGTACCAAATTTCGAGTGGTGACAACCCTAAACGCGGCAAGCAGCGTTACGATGGCGACACCAAAGAATACAAAATCAAGACCACTCATAGAATCTCTCCAATACGTATCCAGCAGCCAACGATCAATGATCCGCAGATTTTGGCGCGACAGCCACCGGACGAGGGGCGAAAGTCACGCGTTCGCGAGCGCGCTTTGGCTCCAACTGCTTGAGAATAAGGACTGTAATCCAGGCAATGATGATATTGGCTGCCAGCATCACCAGTGTGTAAACCCAACGATTCGCGTCGGCCATTTCGAGGGCTTTATCTGCAAGTGCAGTGACGATCAAAACGACCAACGCTAACGGGGTAAGGAATTTCCAATTGAAGGCCAGCAGTTGGTCAATACGCACACGGGGCAACGAGAGACGGATCCAGGTAATGACAAAATAGCCCGCAAACGTCTTTAGATAGAACCACACGATGCCCAGTATAGGGATCACCTCAGCCCCAGGGCCGCGCCAGCCCCCCAGGAAAAAGGTCGCAATCAGCGCGCCAATCGTCCACACATGCAAAAACTCACCGACGTAGAACATGCCAAAATTCATTCCTGAATATTCGGTATGAAACCCGGCCACAATTTCCGATTCAGCTTCCAACAAATCAAAGGGCGCTCGGCCAACCTCCGCCATCGAAGTAATCAGGAAGATCAACGCGGCGATGGGGGCGGTCACGATGAACCAGGGCGTTTGCGCCTCAACGACATCGGTCAAGCCCATTGAGCGCGACAACAACACCGGCACCAGCAACGCCAGCACCATGGGCACTTCGTAAGAGACCATCTGCGCCACAGCGCGGAAAGCCCCCAACAGCGCAAATTTATTATTGGAGGACCAACCTGCCATAAGAATGGCTACGACGCCAAACGAACCCACCGCAACAATGTATAAAACACCAACATTGATGTCGGTTCCCACCACGGTGGTCGCGAAGGGAATCACTGCCCAGATCAGCAACACCGAGGCAATTGCCAAAACCGGGGCAATGTTGAAAGCCACTTTATCCGCGCCGCTGGGTATCGTAATCTCTTTCGTGAAGATTTTGATCATATCGGCAAACGGCTGTAATAGGCCATAAGGGCCGGCCCGGTTTGGGCCTGGGCGGTCTTGCAAACGTCCGGCAATTTTGCGTTCAACCCAAATTAACGCGATAACGGTCACAAGGCTTGCTGTGACCAAAATTGCCGCGCCGATGAAAAATGACAAAACTGCCACCAGGGTTTCGGAAAGCCCCCAACCCAATAATAAATTAGTAAACCACTGAGAAATCAGATTAATCGGATCACGCATTCGTTCTATCTCCTGAAACGAGGCTTTGCCTGCTCGCGAAATACTCGTTTATGCAAATAAAAGGGCTGAGGATAAATCCATCAGCCGCTTTTTATGCCCATTCTAATGCGCCTTTGCGCCAAGCGTATAATAACCCTGCCAAGAGGATAATGATGAATAGCACCCCCTCCACCACGGCAAAAAGCGGCAGCTTATCGAACGCCACCGCCCACGGAAACAAAAATACCGTTTCAATATCGAATACCAGAAATACTAACGCAAAAATGTAATACTGAACTTTAAATTGCACCCACGCATCCCCCACCGTTTCGATACCACACTCATAAATCTCTTGTTTGATCGCATTTGGTTTGCGAGGGCCAATCCATCGGGGAAGGATTACAGCAACCGCGGGGATCAATAAAGCCGCAATAATAAAAAGACCAATGTAGAGCCAATTATTGAGCATAATTACTCCTTAGAAGCAATGTACCACCCTCGCGTTCGGGGTAGTATCACCCAAGATAAAAAGAGCGTGCCGCTATTTAGAGACACAACAAGCGGAATTGTACCATAGAAGGAATGTGTAGATAGAGATGTTTTTCATAAGTCTTCGTGATGTTTATCTACGATTTCTCTTATGGGAATACGGATGCCGATAGAATTAAAAAAACGCCATTGCAGGCACATCAAGATGCAAAAAAATATCAGAAAGTCGATTTTTTAGTGTACACTATAAGCATGCCCAATGCACTCGATACGATTTCGCCCAGTTTCGTTAATGGTGAACCTATGAAAGAAGAAACAACGACTCTCACTTTAGGTACCGATCAGCAACTCCTGCAAATCAGCAATCAATTGGATAATATCCGTACCCTGCTGAACGACAACAAAGCTGAAAGTTCTACGCACATCGCGGAGACACTTGCGCGTCTGGCCGGACATATCACCCGCCTGAGCCGCAGAATCACAAAGCATGAAGATGAACTCAAAGATCTGCGCGCCCTCGCCAGCATTGGGCAAATCGTCAATTCGTCCCTGGATCTCTCCGAAGTGTTGCGCATCGTCATGGATACGATTGTCCGACTGACCGGGGCTGAGCGCGGCTTCCTCATGCTGCGAGACGAGCAGGGCAAACTACAAATGCGCGTGGCCCGCAACTGGGAACAGGAATCGATTGAAGATGACGATTTTGCCATCAGCCGCACGGTCATTGATCGCGTTGTCGAAGAAGGGCAGCCGATTGTAACTACAAATGCGATTGAAGACCCGCGCTTTGGCGGCCAAGACAGCATCATTGCCTATAATTTGCGCTCTATCCTGTGTGTGCCACTCACCGTAAAAGACGAACTCATTGGGGTGATCTACGCCGACAACCGCATCCGCACCGGTTTGTTTTCAAACGCCGAGCGCGACCTACTGGCCGCCTTCGCCAATCACGCCGCCGTCGCCATCGACAATGCCCGCTTGTTTGCTTCTGTGCGCCAAACGCTTGCCGAAGTCACCGAATTGAAGAACCTCATGGATAACGTATTCGCTTCTATCGCCAGCGGTGTGATTACGACCAATATCCAAAATCAAATCACCCTGTGTAACAGAGCTGCCGAACACATTCTTTCGCGCGCCGCAGCCGGGTTGCTGCAAAGCGATATTGATTCAGGCATCCCAGAGTTAGCTCAAGAAATCAGCGAACCGCTGCAACTGGTGCAAAGTTACGACCAAACCATCATCGGGATGGAATTCAATCCCGTCATTCCCCAAAGGGGAGCGGTCAATTTGCGCTTGAATTTTTCGCCCCTTAAAGACGCTCAAAAAAATACGCAGGGCGTGGCTATCGTACTGGATGATGTCACCGAACGCAAACGTCTTGAAGCCCAGCGGCGGCTCTTCGAAAAAATGGTTTCCCCCGCCGTGATTGAGCAACTCGACCCCGATCAAATATCCATGGGCGGCGAGCGCGCAAACATCACCACCCTTTTCGCCGATATTCGCAGTTTCACCAGTTACAGTGAAAAACTTTCCCCCGAAGAATTGGTCTCGGTACTCAATCTCTATCTGGCAGCCGCCGCCAACGCAGTTCTCGCTGAAGAAGGCACTATTGACAAGTTCATGGGGGATGCCATCATGGCCTGGTTCAACGCCCCCATTCCCCAAAAGGATCATACCCTGCGGGCTGTGCGCGCCGCCCTGGGCATGCGCGCCGCCATCCAGGCTTTGCACGAGGAACTCCCCCCGGAGGCGCATCTAGACTTTGGCGTTGGAATCCACTACGGGGAGGCGGTCCTTGGCCTGGTCGGCACGGAAAAACGTCTCGATTACACCGCCATCGGCGACAGCGTCAACACCGCCAAACGCATTCAAGAAAACGCAGCTACTAACCAAATTCTCATCAGCAATGCTGCATATCGACAAGCTAAGCGCCATATCGAAGTGACGGAAGCCGAACCGGTTCTCGCCAAAGGTAAAAGCAAACCAATTCAAGTGTTCGAAGTCCTCAACGTGCAATAAAAAGCGCCGAGTTTTCTCGGCGCTATTCCCTACTCCTGAACTAATAAGCGCATATAGTCTCCCAAATCATCGATTTTATCAAAAGCCCAGGTTGCCCGGATAATATCGTCTTGTCGTTTGGATGAAACCACGCCCTCGGCGTTGGCTCTGAACTTGGCGATGATCTCGTCGTCGGACATGGGGTTCTGGGGCGACCCTTTGGCGTGGTCCACCTGCGCGGTGTGGGTACTGCCCCCGAGGGTCGTAATCTGCACCCGGGCGCGCTTGACCCGGGGGAAGATGGCGTCGATTTCGGGATCAGCCACCACCTTGATCTTCCCCAACAAATCCCAGATGCGCGGATCGCGCAGTTTCTCATCACTGAACGAATCTGGCAGCACGTTGCCATCGGCCACCGCCGCGGCGATAACGTAAGGCAGCGAGTGATCGGCGGTCTCCTTGGTTTTGGGGGCGAACTTGCTGGGGTCGGAAAGAATATCGGCCCCGCGCGTCGTGGTTTCTACCAAAATTTCGGCAATATCCTCGGCGGCGAGGTTGTGCTCGCGGCAAACCTGCAAGGCGGCGCTGATCGGCTGGTGCGTCAGGGCTTCGGTGGGGAAAGCCTTATAACCGCAGCGCGTGATCATAAAATCTGCGCCCAAATCTTTCAGCAGCCAGTCCGGCCGCCATTCTACATTATTAACAACTTCAAAGAGGCCCTCCTTGCCTTCCATCACTTCGACCGGGCCTTCGTAGCCTTCGCGGGCCATCATCGCCGCGATCACCCCGGCCTGAGCAGCCAGCGGGTCGGCGGTGTTCTTCATATTGGTCAAATGCCCCGCCACCACCCCACCTAAAGTGAAGTGGCTGCTGCCGCTGATCCCCACTGCAGCGACCATCTGTTCCAGGTCGAGATCGTACATGCGCCCGGCCACCAGCGGGCTGACGAACTGCGTCAGGGTGGCGTGATGCCAGCCGACCTCGCGCACGCCCGGGTCTGCGGCGTGACACCAGCGCATCTCAAATTCATAGGCCAGGACAATGGCGATCAGCGCCTCACGGCCATTCTTGCCATTAGCCTCCGCCGCAGCCAGCCCCGCCCCGATGATGTCGGAGGGGTGCGAAGGATCTTGCTCCCAATAGATATCGTTGTAATCCAGGGCGCGCGTCAACAGGCAGTTCATCAGCGCGGCGTTGGGGGCATTGGTGCGCGCCCCCGTGCCAATCACCGTCGCTTCGGGCGTGCCGCCCAACTTTTCGGTAAACCGGTACATGGCCTGCATATCTTCGTTCTTGACCGCGGCCAACGCGCAGCCCATGCTGTCGAGGATAAAACGTTTAGCCTCTTTAATTGCTTCGGGGGGGATGTCTTCGTACTGTAAATTGAGGGCAAATTGTGCCATTTTATGGCTGAGGGATGTTATCATTCCAGTCTCCTATATTTGTTATGGGCCGCGGATGAACGCAGACGAGCACGGATTTCTTTATTTTATCCGCGTTCATCCGTGCTCGTCCGCGTCCAGGTTATCGTTTTACGATTATTATCAAATGCCTTCCGACGAAAATCAGGCCTGGGGCCAAAGTTCAGCAACAACCCAACTTCATAAGGTGTCGCACGAAGATAATTCAACAATTGTGCTTCATGCGCTTTTATAAGGGCGCGCAATGCTTTAATTTCTACAAGAACACAATCTTCTATAA
>CAYFMI010000084.1:0-17725 GCA_964344175.1 uncultured Anaerolineales bacterium | reverse complement strand
TGATGCCGTGTGTTATTCAACTTGAAAGGTTCCGTTTGGATAAAGTCTAGCTTAGGAAACAACCATTAATAGATCCTGCCAACAGACCGACAGGTTTTGAAAACCTGTCAGATCAATACATGGGAAGCATTTTGCCTCGGAATTCTACCATTTTTGTAAACTGGGGCGAGGTGAATATATGCTATGCTTAAGCTCTCCCCCAATCCTTAGAACTCTTCGGAGGCATTGTATGCGCAAGCCATATTCTTTGTTATACGTTTTCCTTTTTCTGGTTTTAGCATTTTCTTGGAACACAGTTGTAGCGCAAGAAACAACACCTCCCCGGCCGCAATCATCGGATTGCCAGGCGGGTGATGAAGAGCACTCCGGCCTCTATGCACATCAAATCTACCTGACCAGTACTCAGGATGGGTTGAATTTTGACGCTGAAGCGCTGATCATCGAACATGCTTCTGTCCCGGATCTGGTCATTGGCCCCGACGGTGCGCTATGGGTTTATTATGTCAATGGAGAACCTGGACAGCACGGCATCTTTGCTGCCCGCCAGACCGAAAGCGGGGAATGGGAATTGATGGGTTGTGTCACACTTGATGGCCGCTTCAATGGCAATGCCGTAGATCCCAATGTTGCCCGTTTGCCGGATGGCCGTATCCGGCTGGTGTATTTTGAAGGATTTTTTGTGGGAGATACCCGGCCAAAGCCTGGCACGCCTCACCCAATTTTCAGCGCTATTTCCGAGGATGGGATCAACTTCACCGTAGAGGGGCAGTTGATCGCTGTCGATGAAGTGACGGATCCGAGCATGATCCAGCTTCCAGATGGTTCCTGGCTGCTGGCGATGACTCGCCCGACAGAAACCTTGTTGGCTTCTAGCAAAGATGGCCGCACGTTCGAGCTGACTGGCGTGGTTCTGGAAGAGCCTGGTATCCCTGAGTTGGCGCTGCTCCCCGAAGGGCGCATCGGCCTATATCTCGGTCAGATGTTCATCTCGGAAGATAACGGCCAGACCTGGGAAGTCCACCCTGAAGTGCGCGTCCCCGGCAGCGGCGCAGACCCCTCCATGACTGCTTTACCCCAGGGGGGATTTGCTTTTGCATATAAAGGATTCAGCGAGCAAATGAGCCAACCGCCCGGGCAGAACAACTCGCCTCTGACGAATGAATTTACACCTTGCACCGGGTATGGCGAGCCGATGGCGGAGACCGAGCAGGGCAAGCTAGGCCCCTGGGCTTCCCGCTTGATGATCGCCTTCAGCGAAGACGGCCTGCAGTTCGAGGCTGCCGATCAAATCCTCAGCGACCAGGCCGATGTGCCGGATGCGATTGTGATGCCCGATGGTCAGGTGGGGGTGTATTACGTGACCCTGTGCCCGGAAGAAGTGCGCAACCAGATTGTGGTGGCGGTCACGCGCGATGGGGTCGAATGGGTTTACAAGAGAGTTGAAGTCACGGGAATGCAGGAGATTCAGCCCATCGCGGTGGACCCAACCGTAGAATACACCCCCGCTGGGCGCATGCGGTTATACTTCACATCAGCTCCCGCTTCGCCAGATAGTGATCCGCAATCCTATTCTGCGATTTCCGATGATGGTTACACCTTCGAGATGGAGGCCGGTTCTCGCTTTACCGTAGAAGACGCCCATGTGCTCGACCCCACCGTCCTGCTGATCGGCGATACCTGGCACTACTATGCAGGGGGATTGCCCGGCACCAACTATCACGCCACCTCGCCCGACGGCCTGGAGTTCACCCGCCAGGACAACACCAAGGTGGCTGATTTCCTGTTTGCCAACGGGATTGCTGTAGAAGGCGGTTACCGCTACTACGGCTTCATCCAACAGCCCGGCACCGGCATTGCCAGCATCTATTCTGTTTTCACTGCGGACGGTCAGACCTGGCAACTGGAAGATGGTGTCCGTCTGGAGTTGAACGAGAGTAGCGCCCTGGAAGCGGTGGGCGTCAAAGACCCGGCGGTGATACAGCTGCCTGATGGCCGCTACCTGATGATCTATTCTACGGTCATCCCGGACTATCCCATCGAGCCATAGAGTTTAAGATCTCCGAAAGTTTCGATAACCCCACGATTGCCATCCACCCGTAGTCTCTGCCCGGTTTGAGTTGTCTCTGTTGCTCCACGCACGCCGACCACGGCGGGGATGCCGTACTCGCGGGCGACCACTGCCCCGTGAGTCAGCGCGCCGCCGACTTCCAGCACCACCCCGCTGGCATTAATGAAGAGCGGCGTCCAGCCCGGGTCGGTGAACTCAGCCGCCAGAATTTAACCCGGCGCCAGGGTTTCCCGCTGTGGGTCGCGGATGACGCGCGCCGCGCCTTCGATGATCCCTGCTGAAACCGGGTTGCCCAGCAGCGCCCCCGGAGGGGCATCCTCCACATGATAGCGCACGGCGGGCGACTCGCCGTGGCTGGTGATGATCATCGAAGGGGTGAGTTTCTGATAACGCACCAGGTCGGCCTGCCGTTTGGCGATCCGCGCGCCCCAGTCGGTTGCTGCATCATCCCAGATTGCGAAAAGCTCGCGCCAGGTCAGGAACCACAGGTCATCGGGCTGCACCAGTTTTCCTGCCATGACCAGCCGATCGCCTACCCCCAACAGAATTTCCTTGACAACCGCCAGGGAGCGTACGGTCAGGAATTTGTGGTGCTCGCGCATCCCCCCGACTTCCGTCATGGCGTGGTAAAGGCGCCGGAGGAGGCGGCCGCGCAGACCGCGCCCCGCGGCGGTGATCAGCTTGTCATACGCCGCCCGCCGACCCGCGATAATCTGATCCTGGTGAGTGCGGTGATGGCCTGGCTGGCGCTGCAGAAACTCGGCGATCACCCGCAGGATGGGCTGCGCTTCGCGTGCTACAATACCTTCAACTGATATTTTATCCAGGTGACAGGCACTTTGAAAGTAACTGTCACCTGCAAAGGGCCAGACAAAATGAATGCTTACAAAAAAAGCTTCTTCCTGTTGATCGCCATGCTCGGATTGGTCGGATGCGCGCCCCTCGTCTTGACCCCCACCCCTAACCCCTCCCCCGAATCGGGGGAGGGGTACAATATCTCCACAACGGAGGTCGGGGTGAGGGCGGCGACCACCGCGCATGCCGCTACAGCAACGCCCACCCCGACGCCGACTGCCACGCCCACAATCACCCTGACGCCCACAATCACCCTGACGCCCACAATCACCCTGACGCCCACAGTTACCCTGACCCCCTCGCCGACGGCCATCAGCGCAGCGGCCATTGAAGCCCAGGCTGAGGCGCTGAAGGCAGAGATGCTGGAGGCTGGAGCAAGTGCGGCTTATATGGAGGCCATGCCTGGTGGTGACTTGCGGATGTTGGTGGAGTATGCCATGACCAATGGCTATGAACTGCGGGGGTATAACGCTGAAGTGGGGGCAATTGAGGCAGTGCATGATGAGGCAACAGTTTACTTTTTCCCGGAAGTGGGAGCAGTCGGTGATCCAGATAAAGAAGGTTCTTATTGGGAGAGTGATTTAAGGCACGGGTGGATGTTGAAGATGAATACGCTAGAGAGTGAGAACTCTGAGCTTTCGCTGGAGTTGTTTGTTGAAGAAGGTGGGATTACATATCATGAAGAAAAGGTCTGGTTTGCCTGGCAAGAGCTGCCGTTGGAAGTGCGGGATTATATCTTGTCCTACCTTGAAAAAACCTATGGGGGCTATGCCAAGTTTAGTCATCAGATCAAGATTTTGTTGGTAGATCACACCGAGACGCTGGACAATGGCGCCCTGGGTGTGCCAGGGTTTTTGATCCCGAATAAGCGATATTCGGGGGAGTACGTCATCATGAATGCTGGTAATCCAATGCGTGGGTATCATGAATTAAAGACCCCTGATAAAGGGGTGGCAGTTGCTATTATGGCGAATCCTGATACTACTTTGGATGCAAGAGTATCGGATGAAATCAATGAAGTAAGTTATATGGCATTTACATTTTCTGCGGTTGAAAGCGCGCTTGAAGATGTTTTTAATGGCGAAGACTCTTCAATTACTCAAGATTTTTTAACTCAAATGAGAGCCTTTGGCAAAGGTATAATTGAATTAATTTCTGTAGCAGACTTTAATGGTGGATTTCAGATGCTTAGAGAAGTTGAGTAAATCTTCTGATTGCACTTGTTTTGCAAAATTCGCTACAATGAGCGTGTGCTCAGTAGAAAAACAATCGCGGTTCTTACAATCTTAGCCGTTTTCTTAGGCCTGGGGGGCTTTTTTTACTATCTTTTTTCATCTTCTCAAGCGCGCCCAGCCTTTTTTAGTCTTTTTACCGCTCAAACTGAGTTACGAGAGTATACTCCCCCACAGGGGCTAAGAGTGGAGGTTATCAATGAGCATCCCCAACTCGAGTTGGCCCTAACCAATACTGATAAACTGGATGCGCTCTCAGATGTTTTCCCCCAACTCTTTAACGGCGAGGTGCGCCAACTGCGCAGTTCGTAGTGGTCGAAACCGACTTCGACTTTGCCAGCCCGGAAGATGATCTCGACAGGCCAGCGCATACCGCTGATGCGCGCCAACTCAAACGGGTCAATCTCTGCCGGAGCATTGCTGAGGTAGTACTTGATTTCAGAAGGGTCATCAATGTTGCGCCGGATGATGAGCCAGCTTTGTGGGCGAGGGGACGTTTGTGGGCTGGAGTAATGTAGACCTGCAGCGCGATTATGCTGGGCAGAATACCCCCTTCGACATCATGCAGCTTTTTGGCGCGCTGTTTGCCCGCTAGCAAAAAGAAGGCATCCTGCGCTCTGAGCCGCCTCTGCATGCCGTGGCCGCGCTGCTCGGCCCGGCGATCTACATCAAGATGATGGCGAAATCATTTCCTGATAACCAGATACAAGCGTTGGATGCAAACAAGCATGTAGCCAATTATTTGGACGGGCGTATGTTAAAATGATTATCCAAAATGGAGCGATCGAGATGCTGAACAAATATCCTGCAAAATTGATTTGTTTATTACTGGTAGGAATGTCTTTGTTGAGTGCGTGCACACCTGCGATTAGAGCGCCATTGGGAGAAAGGTTCACCATTCAAGAAGGACAGAATGCAAAAATCATCGGCGAGCCTTTCACGATCAAGCTGCACGTGATTGGCGTTGAATGGGTTGCCGATGACGAAGTACCTTTCGCCGAACTCACCCTAAAGGTAGAAGGCCAGAAGAAAGATATCACGCTGTATATGTATGACGATTGGGAAATTGGCGCCTACACATTAGAAATGACCCGCGCGGATCCGTTTGATCGAGACCCCTTGATTGATCTGGTAGTGACGAGGCCGTAAATGGGGTGGGCGAAGCACATCGCACCCACCCCATTTACGGTCTTCCCTATTGCTTCTGAATAAGTGTTGTCAATAAGTTTAGAAGATCGTCATTCTCTGGAATTTCACTCATCGAATGGCCGTAATGCACATAACGGGCGATGCCACCTTTGTCGACGATGACCTGCGCGGGCATACGCCCCAGCTTAAAAAGGTTGACTTGCTGACCAAATAACTTCAGCACGCGATGTTTGGGGTCGGGCAGGCCGATGAAGGGTAGATTATTCTCTTCCCAATATTTGGCGAACGCATGGGAGTTTTCCGGCCCTACGACCAGAATAGTGGTTTTTGTTGCTTCGAATTTTTCATAGTCCCGGCGCAACTGCGCCATGTGCTTGCGGCAGAACGGTCAGGTGAAGCCGCGGTTGAAGATCAGCACCACATTGCGGCTGCCGCGAAAATCAGACAGGCTGACAGTTTTCCCACTGAAATCTTCCAGGGTGAAATCGGGCGCGGGGGTGTTGATGTTTACTTTCGGCATTTGATTCCTCGCAATAGTTTTTTGGCTACACAACTCGCGGGAGAGTTTCCCGAAAATAGGGGGGCGTTGTTCTTCGCCCCCCTATTTTCGGGATAATTTCATAAGTGCGTATCTCTGTCAAGCAGGAAGGTTCTTGGGTAGCGCAGCCTTGATGAAGGCTGCTGCCACTAACCCAAAGGCAACCCAAATTGCGCTTGTCACCGCGCCCGCTTGCGGAAAATTGACTCCGATGCCCGCCAGCGCCCATAAAAGCACGGCAAGATAGGCGGCATCTTTGCGACGCAGACTCATCGCCCAGGCCAGGGCAGCCACCACGGCCAGCATGACGATCATCCACACCTCGTCGCTGATACCGAATCCATTCCAGTTGACCCAATCGAGTACATCGCTGATATTGGCGATCGTGGCTACGGAGATCCAGCCCAGGTAGATGCTGAAGGGCAGGCGCGCCAGCCAGCGCTCACCAGCAGGAACGCTGTTCTGACCAATTTCCAGCCCCTGGTAGACGAAGAGCAGCGCAACCAGCAAGGTGATCATCGCCAGCAGCGTCAGCGGGAAGAACTGGTAGTGCCAGAAAAATATCCAAACGGCGTTGGCCAAATTGGCGGCCACCACCCACCAGCCGACTCGCGCCAGGCGCGGGTTCTCGCGTTGGGCAGGCAGCGCCTGGAAAATGGTAAAGGCGATCAAGCCTAGATAAATCAGGCCCCAGATCGAGAAGACGTATCCGGCAGGGACGAAGTAGATTTCGAAAGCGTCAGATATTTCGCCCGTTGTCAATCCGTTGAGGGGGAGAGCGTTGGCCAGGCCGTTGACCGTCAGGGTCAGCAGGGTGGTCAGGATAACCAGAATTTGTCGAATAGAGATTTTCATTTTTATCCTCCAATACAAGAGATTTAGGAGTTACGCACTTGTGAGAAGAAAGTCCGGAAAAAATTTTCAACGAACTGCGTAAACCTAAGATTATTGTTGCGCTTTTGGAACGTCGCTAAAAAGTTGACTGATGATTTCTTGCCGGTAATTGAATATAGATTCGATGCGCGGCCCGACCCAGAGCGCGTGGACGAAATCGCCCAGCAAACCCAAAGGCAATGCGTACGTCACCTGATCGCGGATGCGCGTCCCGCCGTCCACGGCTGCGAAGTGGTGCTCATGATACCAGAAGCGGTACGGCCCCAGGCGCTGCTCATCGACGAAGTAGGCCTGCTCTTGGACGTGGGCAATTTCGGTCAGCCAGCGAGATTTAAGCAGGGGCATGAACTGCACGCGATATTCGATCAATTGGCCTGCAACCATTTCGCCCTCGCCGCCGTGAATGATCTCGAAGACCATATCCGGCGGGGTGATTTCGTTGAGGTTGCGCGGGGTGGAAAAATACGCCCAAACCTGGTTGAGCGCTGCTGGGACAATTTGTTCACGGATCAAGCGGTGGATCATAACGTTAGTTTCTTTTTACGCGGCAGTACGCGCGGCACAAAAGCGGGCACGTTTTCGAGATACTCGGCGTAGCCGGGTTTGGAGTCTTTAAGACTCTTTTCGAGCATGGCCACGCCGGAAACCCGCACCAGCAGGAAGGTCATCACAAGCGGGCTGAAGATCGTCCACCAGCCGCCAACCGGGATGGCGAACAACCAGAAGCCCCACCATTGCAGGGCGTCGCCGAAATAGTTGGGGTGGCGCGTCAGCCCCCACAGGCCGCGGTCGAGCAGTTTACCCTGGTTGGCTGGATCCGCTTTGAAGCGCGCCAACTGCCAGTCGCCGCCCGCTTCGAAGATGAAGCCCACCAACCAGATCAGCATTCCCAGAATGGGGAAGAAGTTCAATCGCGGTCCGGCGAACTGCGCCGCAACCAACGGGGCAGAGACAATCCACATGATCGCGCCCTGGAGCAGGAAAACCTTGAAGAAGCTGAACCACCACCAACGGCGTCCGCTCTCCTCGCGCCAGGCGGCATAGCGGAAATCTTCACCGTGTCCGGCGTTGCGCGAGAAAATGTAGATCGACAGGCGTAATCCCCACAGGCTGACGATGATCCCCAATAGAACCACACTCAAAGGGCGCGGCAAATCAGACGCAGCAAAGGTAACCCAGAACGCAATTACAAAACCTGTACCCCAAAAGATATCCACAATGCTGGTATCTCTGAGGGCCAGGCTGAGCAGCCACAGGGCGGTCATCAAACCGAGGATTAGCAGAGCGGCGTTAAGCCAGAGGTTGAAAAAAGTCATGATAAGCTCCGAAAACGATACCGTGTTGGGCAAGAACCCGATTTATCGGGTTTTGTTTAGCAGCACGGTGGATTCATCCCCGTGCGGGTGCAGCAGTAAATCGCGCAACGCAGGTTCCAGGGTTTCAAATTTAAATTCGTAGCCTACATCAAGCAATCGCTGCGGAATAGTGCGTTGACCATCCAATACCAGGGAAGCCTTCTCACCCAGGAGCAGCTTCAGGGCAAACCCCGGCACGGGGAACCAGAAGGGGCGGCGCAGGACGCGCCCGGCGATGCGCCCAAATTCGGCATTGGTCGCGGGATTTGGCGCGGCCAGGTTGTACGCGCCGCGGGCGGCCTGATTTTCGATCAGGAAACTTGATGTACTCTATTGTAACCCCATCTTGGGTCGGTATTGTAGCGCCTCGGCCAGGTGTGGCGGGGCAATATTTTCTTCCCCCGCTAAATCGGCAATGGTGCGCGCCAGCTTGAGCACCCGGTGATAAGCCCGCGCCGAAAGCTGTAACTGCTGCATGGCAGTTTTGAGCAAGTTGCTGCCCGCGTCGTTCAGTTTGCAGAACCTGCGCAAATCTGCCGGGCGCATATCGGCGTTGCAGATGACCCCATTCGCCAATTCGCCGAATCGTTCTCTCTGCTTTTCCCGCGCTGCTTCTACCCGTGCCTGGATGGCCTCTGAAGGCTCTCCCAGGCGGTCGTCGCTTAGTTTCTCGTAATCGACACGCGGCACCTCGATGTGGATGTCGATGCGGTCGAGCATCGGCCCGGAGATGCGTTTCTGGTAGCGGGTGATGACCTGATTGGAGCAAGTGCATTCTTTGAGGGGATCGCCGGCATAGCCGCAGGGACAGGGGTTCATGGCAGCGATGAGTTGGAAGTTGGCCGGGAAGGTCAGCGATCCTTGTGCCCGCGAGATGGTGACGTGTTTATCTTCGAGCGGCTGGCGCATGACCTCAAGAACGCGGCTGCCGAATTCAGGGAACTCATCCAGGAAAAGTACGCCGCGGTGCGCCAGCGAAATTTCACCGGGCGTCGGCCAGTTGCCCCCGCCTACCAGCCCGGCGTGCGAGATGGTATGGTGGGGGGCGCGAAAAGGGCGCTGTTGAATCAGGGGCACGTCAGAAGGTAGTTGATCGGCAATCGAGTAGATGCGGGTGACATCCAGGGCTTCGTCAATGGTCATGTGCGGTAGAATGCCGGGCAGGGAGCGCGCCAGCAGGGTCTTGCCGGAGCCGGGCGGGCCGATCATGAGGACATTGTGATTGCCAGCCGAGGCAACTTCCAGGGAGCGCTTGACGTGCTCCTGGCCTTTGATTTCACAAAAATCGGTATAGGGGATGAGACTGGTATGTTGCGCGGAGGCAGGAGCCGCCTGGGGGGATAACGCCAATCCACCTGTGAGGTGGTCATACAGCGCTGCCAGTGAGGGGACGGGAATCACTTCAAGGCCTGGAATCAGCGCGGCTTCAGGCGCATCCACCTCCGGCACAAAAATCTGTTCGAAACCCTCCTCACGCGCCAGGGCAGCCATTGGTAAGATGCCGCGCACATGCCGTACACTACCGTCCAGCGAGAGTTCGCCGATCACCAGGGCTTTGTCAGTTGAGTTCGGGGGAAGCTGGCGTGTAGCCAGCAAAATGCCTACGGCAATCGGAAGATCGTAGGCTGGCCCGGCTTTGCGCACTGAGGCCGGCGCAAGATTGACGGTGAGACGTTTGCGGGGGAATTCCATCCCAGAGTTTTTGATGGCCGCCTGGACGCGTTCGCGGCTCTCTTGGACAGCGGCATCAGGCAGCCCCACAATAGTGATATGCGGAAGCCCGCGGGCCGTGTCCACTTCCACTTCCACGACCGCGCCCTCTAAGCCGATCACGGCACAGGAAAATACGCGCGCAAGCATAAACCAAGTGTAGATGTAGGGGTGTTAAATGTCAATGCCTGATTGCGAAAACATAGTAGATGATGATGTTAGGGGATGAGCTGCCGTGCTATAATTTGCGCGCAGGAGGTAGTTATGACCAACGATTGCATTTTTTGTAAAATCATCGCCGGTGAAATTCCCAGCACGCAAGTGTACCAAGATGAACAAGTGACCGCTTTTCACGACATCCATCCCGTAGCGCCCACGCATATCCTCATCATTCCAAACAAGCACATCCCTGCGATCAATGACCTTGCGCCGGGTGATGAACAACTTGTAGGGCATTTATTTACCACAGCCAAAGAACTTGCCGGGCAAGCAGGTATCACCGAATCGGGCTATCGCCTGATTATCAATACCGGCCCGGATGGCGGCCAGGAAGTCTTTCACCTGCACTTGCATTTGATCGGCGGGCAGAAAATGCGCCATCCAATGGGCTAATGGGGTGATCGAATTCCCATGAAATAATTGCTGGGTTTTAAAGCCCCGGAGCAAGGCACGCGGTATAATCGAAACTATGGATACGAAAGAAAAACTCTCACAAGCGTTAAAAGAGGCCATGAAAGCCAAAGATGAACTGCGCAAGCGAGTAGTGCGCATGGCATTGGCGGCAATAAAAAATGCGGAGATTGAAAAACGCGGCGAATTGCAAGAGCCAGATGTATTGGCGATCCTTCAGAAAGAAGTCAAGGCTCGTCAGGAAACCATTGCAGGGGCCAAACAAGCCGGGCGTGATGACCTGATTGAGATTGCCCAGGCCGAAATTGCCGTGTTAGAAGAATACCTGCCCCAGGCGCTCAGCCGCGAAGAACTCACCGTCATCGTTCAAGAGGCAATCCATGAGTCGGGTGTTACATCCATGCGCGAGATGGGGAAGGTGATGCAAGTTCTTATGCCGAAAATCCGCGGGCGCGCCGACGGAAAAGAAGCCAGCCAACTTGTGCAAGAACTGCTCAAGTAGATCGTTTATCCTTCCGCACCGCTTCGGCGGTGGCGTGGCGCTCTAGCTCATGTCCCCCAGTTCCCCTCAATTGTCGGTCCGCCAGATCATTTTCCTGGTGCTGCTACTTTTATTTGCCAGTGCTGCATCGCTGGCTGCGGTGGTGTACGCGCCAACCATCTCAACTTCGATTCGAGATTTGCAAACGGGGGATGTTGCCACGCAAGATATTCTTGCTCCCACCGCGATCAGTTATCCCAGTGATGTGTTGACCGAGCAGCAGCGCGAGACGGCTGCTTTGGCAGTTGTGCCGCGTTACACGCAGGCCGACACCACAATTGCCCGTCAGCAATTGGAACATTTGCGGGCTGCCTTGGCATATATTTCCAGCGTGCGCGCCGATACCTTCGCCACCACCGATCAAAAACTCACCGATCTGGCCGCCCTGCAATATCTCACTCTCAGCCCAGAATTTGCCGCGGGCATTCTCGACTTGAATGATGGGCGCTGGCAGGCTGTCCAGCAAGAGGCCATTGTCGTCCTTGAGCAAGTTATGCGCAGTACGATCCGAGAGAACCGCGTGGATGAGGCGCGTACGAGCGTTCATAATTTGGTGTCACTGTCCTTCTCTGAGGATCAGGCCTTGATTGTAGCGAACCTGGTGGCGGCCTTTATTGCCCCGAATAGTTTTTATAGCGAAGACCTCACCGATGTTGCCCGTCAGCAGGCTGTGGATGCAGTGGAACCGATCGTTGTCTCTTTTGCTGCGGGGGAAGTGGTCGTTCAGCGCGGCGAGGTCGTCACCGAAGTAGATGCGGAAGCCCTGCTCAACATGGGCCTGGTTCAACCCCTTTATCGCTGGCAAGAAATTGTCAGCGCTGGCCTGATGGTGATTCTCTCGGCCAGCCTGGCTGTGATCCTGTTTCGCCGTAAACCCGAACATGCCCACAATACCCGGGCCGTGTTATTGATTGTGGCATTGTTCGTAGGTTTTCTGGTCTTAGCCCGCCTGGCGCTGCCCGTACACCCGCTGGTGCCCTATATTTACCCGTTAACGGCCTACTCTCTGATTATCGCCGGGTTATTTGGTGAGGAACTGGCCTTAGTTTCTGCAATCCCTTTGATTATTCTTGCGACGCACGGTCACGCCAATACCTCGGTGCTGATTCTGTTCTACGGGGCCAGCAGCCTCTTTGGGGTGTTGATGCCCAAACGTGAACAGCGCATCAGCGCTTACCTGTGGGTTGGCCTTACTGTGGCGGCATCTGGGGCAGCCGTGATCACCGCCTTCCAGTTGATACAAATTGAAACCAATTGGGCCGACCTGGCGACGCAAGTCGGCACTACCATGATTAACGGCTTCATCACTGCCGGGTTGACGGTCTTATTGCAATATCTGCTAGCGCCCACCCTGGGCCAGATCACGCCCCTGCAATTGCTGGAGCTTTCGCGTCCGGATAACCCGCTGCTTGAATTCCTGCTGCGCAATGCGCCGGGGACGTATCAGCATAGTTTACAGGTTGCTAATCTTGCCGAGCAAGCTGCCGAGCGCATCCGCGCCGACAGCTTGCTCACCCGCGTCGGCGCGCTCTATCACGATATCGGCAAGGCCCAAAATCCCTATTTCTTCATTGAGAATCAACTCCCGGGGCATATTGACACGCACGACCACTTAGACCCGGCAGAAAGCGCAGCCTACATCATCAAGCATGTCACCGATGGGCTAGAGTTAGCCCGCCAGCACCGCTTGCCGAACCGCATTAAGGCCTTTATTGCCGAGCATCATGGAACCCTGACGACCAATTATCAGTGGACGCAAGCGCTTAACGCCGCACAAGGGGACAAAACCCGTATCGATGAGGCCTCTTTCACCTATCCAGGGCCGCGCCCACAGTCGCGTGAAACTGCTCTGGTGATGTTGGCCGATGGCTGCGAAGCACGCATCCGCTCGCAAAAACCCGAGACGGAAGAAAAATTACGTTTCCTGGTCGAAGACACCATCGAAAAGCGTCTCGGCCAGAATCAACTCGACGACACCTCGCTGACATTACAAGAACTCCAGACAATCGCCGAGTCTTTCCTGGCGAATCTGCGTGGCATCTACCACCCGCGTGTTGAATACCCCACCCTCGATATTCCCACACAGCCTGTCACGGTTGCCGCTAACAAAGCCAAAACGGAGTGATGATGCCTGTTCATGTAGAAATTGGTGAGAGTACGTGTTCCCCAGAATTCACGCCACTCATCGAAGATACCGCCTCAGCCGCGTTGGGACATCAGGGGGCCTCGGCGCAAGCCGTCATCAGCATTGTGATTAGCGATGATGCACAGCTGCTGGATCTCAACCGCCAATTTCGCGGCATTGATGCCCCTACGGATGTGCTTTCTTTTCCGGCGGATTTCACCGACCCAGAGAGTGGAGCCGCCTATTTGGGGGATGTGGTCATCTCCTACCCCCGTGTGGTCGCGCAGGCTCAAAGCGGCGGCCACACCCCCGAGGCGGAATTGCAATTACTAATTGTCCACGGTGTGCTGCACCTGCTGGGCTACGATCACGGTAATGACGAAGACAAAGCGGCCATGTGGGCTGCCCAGTCTGAAATCCTGAACGCCCTGGACATTGCGATCTCGCCGCCCTAAGAACATTTTACTATTCCCGGATTCCCATGTTTTCTTTTTTGTGTTCCCGTACTCGCGCGATTTGCTACGCGCTTGAAGGCTGGTGGTATGTATTGCGCACCCAGCGCAACACCTGGGTGCATGCCGGGGTCAGCAGTGCGGTGATTGCCCTGGCCTTCTGGCTGGGCCTGTCACGAACGGATTGGGCGATCTTGCTTATTACCATTGCCCTGGTGTGGGCAGCGGAGTTTTTCAACACTTCCCTCGAAGCCCTGGCCGATTTGGTACATTCCGAGGAGCACCCGCAGATCAAGATCAGCAAAGATGTCAGCGCGGCGGGTGTGCTGATCACCGCTGCGGTTTCGGTACTGATCGGCTTCCTGATCTTGGGACCGCCATTGTGGGAGAAATTGAGATGGTTTTTTGGAAATTGAGTGAAAACCCCAATTTTCTGGATGCATTTCAACGAACTGTGTAAAGTCTAAGATAATTATTGGTATTCCCTGAAAGAGGTATCTATGTCTGAAATAAGTTTCCGTTTTGGGACGGTTGGTTCTCCGATTTCACGGCCCAAAAAGCCGGGCGGCAGCGTCGGGGCGGCTATTCACACCCGCACATTGGAACTCAGCGCCCTGGAACTTGGCTGGGTGCGCTCGGTGCGCGTGAGCGAAAAAACCTGCGCGGCGATCCGCTCCGCAGCCGAAGAACACGATGTCGCCATCAGCGTACATGCGCCCTACTTCATCAATCTCAATGCCGATAAAGAAGAATGGCCCAAGTCGCGTAAACGTCTGATGGATGCCGCTCACTTTGGTCATCTGGCCGGGGCAAGCGATATTATTTTTCATCCCGGCTCTTATTTTGGTAAGCCGCCCGAAGAAGTGCTGCCCATTGCGATTGAGCGTTTGCAGGGTTGCATGGATGAGCTGCGCGCCGCCGAAAACCCCGTAACCCTGCGCCCGGAGACGATGGGAAAATCGGCCATGCTGGGTTCGCTGGTAGATACCCTTAAGATGAGTCAGGCTATCGAGGGGGTTGAGCCATGCATCGATTTCCCCCACCTGCACGCCCGCCCCGGCGATGGCAGCATGAATACCTACGACGAGTGGGCCGAGGCCCTGCGCAGGTACGAGCAGGCGTTAGGAGCCGAGGCGCTTCAGCGGTTGCACATCCACATGTCGGGGATCGAGTACACCCCCAAAGGGGAGAAGGAACACCTGCCCATCGAAGAATCCGATCTCAACCTGGATGCTATCTTGCAAGTTTTGAACGACTTCCATTGCGGCGGGCGCATTCTCTGTGAAAGCCCGATTATGGAAGAAGATGCCCTGTTGATGAAAAATCGATGGGAGGAAATTAGCGGAGGGGCAGATTGATGTCAAAGCCGCTTAGCGATCTTCATCGGCAAATGCGTGCCTGCCGCCGCTGCCTGGAAGATGGACATGAGATCACGCCCCCGGCAATTTTCTGCGGGGTGATGGGGGCGCGCATCATGAGCATTGGTCAGGCCCCCGGCATTACCGAGGTTGAAGCGGGGCGGCCTTTCAACGCCGGGAGTGGGCAACGGCTTTTTAAATGGCTGGTGGATGCTGGTATCGAGGAAGATTGGTTTCGTTCGACGCAATATATGACCTCGGTGACCAAGTGCTACCCGGGACGCGCCAAAGGCGGCAGCGGCGACCGTGTCCCCAGCCGCATTGAGCAAGAATATTGCCGCCCCTTTTTGGAGCGCGAGATTGAACTGGTGAACCCGGCTTTGATGATCCCCATTGGGCGTCTGGCGATTGATCTATTCTTCCCCAAGAGCAAGAAACTCACCGACATCATTGGCACGCAAAAACAGGTTGATGGCCGCTGGGTTGTACCCTTGCCGCATTCTTCGGGGGCCAGCCGCTGGCATCAAATTGCAGCCAACCGCCTGCTGATTGCGAAAGCCATCGCCTTGATCGGCGATCACCGCCAAAAATTGTTTCCAGCGTAAACATGAGTCACCCCGAATCTCATATTCGGGGTCGTTTTTTATTTTCCCCATCCCCACCGGAAGGGGGGCTAAATTTCGAAAAAACAGGTGAGCCAAAGCAATTCTGCTTTGGCTCACCTGTTTTTTCGCTGATTCCCCTCCCCCGCAATTCGGGGGAGGGGCCAGGGGTGGGGGCGAATATTCATTTTTTGCAGTTCAGATGCACAAAAAGATTAACTACAACGTAAACTAAATTAGTGGATATTTAGCTCCCTGAGCGGAACTTTGTGAAGTCGAAGGACGCTTCTGCTCCGTAGTCGCCTGTACTGAACTTGTCGAAGTGAAGGGGCGGTGATCTTTCTCGCATTACTTTGTTTACGCTGTATTAAATTGGGGGTGCCTCATGTTTTTGAGATAGCTACTTTACTTGTTTGAAGTAAATGATAATGGTGCTTTTATCGCATTCTTCATAGGTGTCGAAGTAAATCGGATCTGACATTGGCAAGCCGGCCTGATCGAGCAATTGCACCCACAATGAGTGTGAAGAAGCCGTTGGGCCTTCGACAAGTTCGGTAAGATCGAACTCATACCCCGCCGGGCCATATTTGGTGGCGATACCGGTCACCGTTACCAAATCTACCGGTTGCCCCGCCAATTGACCGCCCAGTTTGACCACCACACCGGTGACAGGCGCACCGTTCAGGCTGAGTACCTGCCCGCCAACGCCCATCCAGTTGCAGCCCAGTTCGGCATGATAAAGATTAGGAATATATTGCGGGTTTCCCTCGTGCAGCACAAAAGGCATATTGCTCTCAGCCGTAGGAGGGGCTTCTGTCGGGGCAGCTTCTGCGAGAGCCTCCAGCGTAGCCGTCGGCTCCAAAGTTGGCGTGATGGTCGCCGGGGGGGCGGGGGAAGCCGTTGCTGTCCATGTGGGGGGGAGTAATTGCTTTGGGGTGGGGGTTGGTGTATCTAATGCTGCGGCAACAGGCATAGTCGGCGGAGGGAAAGGATTCAGACCGGCGTCGGGATTAATCAGTACGGTTAAAAATAGAGCGCCAATGCAGAGCGTGACGACCAATACTGCAATTGTGAGGATATTCCACACGAGATCGGGGTTGGCGGTTGTTTTCTCTTCTTCATCAATATAGTCGAAGACATCTTTGTCCATAGTTCTCTCCCATTGGTTGGAGGTTACGGTACATAAAGAATGATCTGGCTTTGTGCTTGTCGATCTTGCAGCCATTGTTCCAATGCCTGCGCTTGCATTGCCCGGTAGGTGTTTGGATTCAAAGGATGCGCTGCATCCCGCTCGATGACCTGCACAATGTGAAAACCGAGCATCGTTTCGATAATGGGGGTAAACTCGCCGGGTTCCAACTCGAAAATGAAAGCATCAAGCTCTGGAACTGTGAGATAGCCACGCGGGAACCAATCTAAATCTCCCTTTGTCAGCGGATCAAATTGTGCCGACAACGTCTCGAAATCGGCTCCGGCTTGAAGTTGGGCAAATACTTCGTCAGCCGCATCTGAATTATATAGCAAAATTTGCCGGGCGTGCACCTGCTCGGTAGTTTGAGGCACATTGCCAATAATTTGATCGCGCATCCAGGCAGCTGCAATCGAACGCGCTAAGGCGGTTCGCAAACTCTCGTCGGTGAAATGGTTATTCTGCATCCAGTCGGCCAGTTCCTCAGCGCTTATGCCTAGCTGATCGATATGCGCTTGCACAACACCATCATCGGCCACAAAACCGGCCTGTGTGGCGGCTTGTGCCAGCAGCATTTCGGCGACCATTTCTTGAAGCACAATCTCTTGATCTTCTGTTGCCAGTTCTGTGCCAACCCCAGCCTCATAGCGGGTTAACTCAGCCTGAAAATCTTCCAGCAGGATCGGCTCTCCGTTTACTTGTGCAGCCAGGGCAAGCGGAGTTTCGGTGGGTGCAAGGGCCGTAGGGGGAGCTTGCGGTGCGCTTGTTTCTGTCTCTCGGGATGCGGGGACGGTTGCCGGCGGCGATGAGCACGCTGTCATGAACAATAGCGCCGCGTATGCAGCGCTCGCAAAAATGGTTAATTTGAGTTGTTTCAACATTGGGCCTAATTATAATGGCAAACAAGCTGATGAAAAGCAGCAAAAAGGGTTTCGAAAAAACAAAGATGGCCGCGTCCTTGCAGCGACTGGTTCCCCACGGCTTTCTTAAATTTGTGCTATACCAGAAATTTACCGCAGAGAACGCC
>CAYFMI010000083.1:0-18375 GCA_964344175.1 uncultured Anaerolineales bacterium | reverse complement strand
CTCCGTTCTTTCTCGAGGACTATTATAATCTAATTTAGCGAGAGTACCATTTAGATAAGTTCTTTTAATTTTCCACAAACAACTAACTATCAGGAGAATACCCATGCAAAAACGCCGCTTTGGACGCACCGGGCATATGAGCACCGTCGCCATCTTTGGCGCGGCGGCATTATGGGAGATGCCCCAGGGCGAAGCCGACGCCGCCATCGAGCAGATGATCGCCGCAGGCGTCAATCATATTGATGTTGCCCCGTCGTATGGCATGGCCGAAAAATTGCTCGGGCCGTGGATGCCGCGCATTCGCCAGCAATTCTTCCTGGGATGCAAGACTATGGAACGCATGCAAGAAACTGCTGCGGCAGAACTGCGTCGCTCGTTGGAGTTGTTACAGGTAGAGTCATTCGATCTCTATCAAATCCATGCCATTACCAATATGGACGAACTCGACCAGGCCACCCGCAAGGGCGGGGCATTGGATGCCATCATCCAGGCGCGCGCCGAGGGCCTGACCCGCTTCATCGGCATTACCGGGCACGGGGTTGAGTCGCCAGCCGTTTTTATCGAAGCGCTCAATCGATTCGATTTCGACAGCGTACTCTTCCCGATTAACTTTGTGCAATACGCCAACCCCGAGTACCGTGAAAACACCGAAGAATTACTGCGCCTCTGCCGGGAGCGGGACGTAGGCACGATGATTATCAAATCAATATGCCGAGGCCCCTGGGGGGAGCAACCCAAGACCCATACCACCTGGTACCAGCCCTTCGAAAAAATGGACATCATCCAGCAAGCGGTTGATTTCGCCCTCTCGCAAGATATCACCGGAATCTGCACGGTCGGCGATACGCGCCTCCTACCGCGGGTACTCGAAGCCTGTCAAAACTTCACCCCTATGAGCGCCTCCGCACAAGACCAATTGATTGAGCGCGCGACAACCTTCGAACCCTTATTCGCATAAGATCATCTTCCCAGTAGTAAAGCGCAACTCCAGGGCCTTCTAAAAGTCAAAACAGAAAGCCATTTTACCGCAGAGTGCGCGCACTCTGCGGTAAATCCCTGCCCCGGCATGACTTTTAGAAAGCCGTGAGCGCAATTCGCATACTCGTTGACTCACCCCGCCTCCTCTGGTAAAATCGCCCCGCTCGGTGCGTTGTACCCTTCGCCCGAGACATCACTCTACGAAAGGGCTTGAACAAATGAAAGTTCTCCTACTGAAAGACGTGTACAAACTCGGCCGTGCCGGTGACGTTAAGAAAGTCGCCAATGGATACGGCCGCAACTATTTAATCCCCCAGGGGATGGCCGTGCTGGCTACGCCGGGGGCGCTCAACCAGGTTGACCACATCCGCACCGAAGCTGACAAGCAGCGCGCCATCCTCAACGAAGAAATGAGCGGGCTGGCCGAACAAATGCAGGGTGTTACGCTCAACTTCCCGGTGCGCGCCAGCGAAACCGGGCGCTTATATGGTTCGGTCAACACGCGCATGATCGCCGAAGAGCTTACTAAAGAGCTGGGTGTCGAAATCAGCCATCGGCAAATTGATGCCCAACCTTTGCGCGTGATCGGCAAGCACCCCATCAACATCCGCTTGACCGTAGATCTGGTTCCCGAGATCAACGTGATCGTCTACCGCGAAGGCGAAACGCCAGAAGCCGCCATTGAAGAGGCCGATGAATTGGCCGAAGCAATTGAAGCTGGCGAGATCGACATTGAACAACAACCTGAGATGGAATACGAAGTAGAAATTCAGGACGACCTCGAAGTTGAAGCGCCTGTTGAAGACGCTGCCGCCTCCGAAGAGGAAGCCCCCTCCGAGTAGGCCTGCTTTCTTTCTGCACACCAACCAGCCTGGGGTAAGACCGAATTCCCCAGGCTTTTTTATTCGCACATCCTGTATAATAGCCCTATGAGCGCGGCAGTTGGCAAAAAACTCCGTCAGGCACGCCAGGCCTTAGAACTGAGTCTCGAACAGGCAGCAGCCGAAACGCACATCCGGCTGCACTATTTGCGTGCCATGGAAGATGGGCAATTCGACGTACTCCCATCGAAGGTGCAAATGCGCGGCTTTTTACGCTTATATGCCAGTTACCTGCGCATTGACACAGCGCCGCTCTTCGATGCTCTTGAGCGGGATGCCCTGCTGGCACTGATGCCCCCGGATGAGCCAAACGATCCACAGTCCCTCCCCCCTGAAGACAACCCAATCCCAGAAACTCCCAAAAGCAAGGCCGAGGCCAACCTCGAAACCGTTGGGGAAAGCCTCAAGCATCAACGCGAACTTTTGGGGCTTTCGCTGGAAGATGTCGAACGCCACACCCATCTGCGCCTGCATTATTTGAAAGCCCTCGAACGCGGCGATATGGAGGCCCTGCCCTCCACCGTTCAGGGAACCGGCATGTTGAAGAATTATGCTGCCTTCCTGGGGCTGGATCCTGAACCTATGTTGCTGCGTTTTGCCGAAAACCTGCAATTCCAACTCCGTCAGCGTCAAGAGCAAAATGCGCGTCCTGCCCGTGCCAATCGGGAGCCGCTCCAGGGAATCAGTCTCTTTCGGCGTATCTTTTCCAGAGACATCTTCATCGGAGGGACGATTATCGTTGGCTTGCTGGTCTTCGCGATGTGGGCCGGGGCAAAAATTGCCGCGACACGTGCCGCTCAAGAACCGCAGCCCACCCCCCCCTCCATTGCCGACGTCCTGCTGCCATCTGCCACACCCACCATCGAACCCAGTCCCACCGCAACAATTCCATCCCCCCTTGAAGAAGCCGCCAATGCCGCAGCAGGTGGAGAGAATTTAGCTGAAAACCCTGAGCCGCAAGCTATCGAAGCCCTCGAAGGCGCGGCTCAAGTACAAATTGCTGTCCATCAACGCGCTTTCATGCGCATCATTGTCGATGGTGAAATTCAATTCAACGGACGCGTCAAAAACGGAGAGATCTACGCCTTCGCCGGAGAAGAAAGTGTCGAAATACTTACCGGTAACGCCGCCGCGCTCTATGTCACTTACAATGGAGAAACCATCGGGGCGCTGGGCTTGTATGGCGAAGTTGTCAATGTGATTTTGTCCGGTGGCGGGTTGCTGACTCCAACACCAACAATTTCGCCAACGCCCACGCGCACCCCGCGCAGAACGGCTGTCCCTTCGCCGACGCCAAACCCATAATCTATGCCACAATCCAAAACCTTCCATTTATTGTCACTAGGATGCGCCAAGAATACGGTCGATTCCGATTCGATGGCGCAATTGTTAATGAAAGACGCCTACGCCCCCACCGATGAACCCGGTGAAGCTGAGGTCATCATCGTTAACACCTGTGGATTCATCGGCCCCGCCAAAGAAGAATCACTCAACGCTTTGCGCGATTTTGCGGCCCAAAAACAGACCGGTCAGGTTTTGATCGCTGCAGGCTGTCTGACCCAGCGCTATGGCGAACAAGTCGCCAACCAGGTTCCCGGTATCGACGGCATCCTCGGAACCCGACGCTGGATGGACATTCTCGATGTCATTCAACGTCTGCGCGGCAGCCGCCACCCCCAACCTGTGTACCACATCCCCGATGCGCCCACCGTAGGCCGTGACGACGCCGGGACTCAGCGCATCAATGTGCAGGGAGCCAGCGCGTATATCAAAATTGCCGATGGCTGCCGCCGTCCGTGCGCGTTTTGCGCCATCCCGCTGATTAAAGGCACTGCCGTCAGCCGCCCTATCGAAGCCATTGTAGCCGATGCCCGCGCCCTACAAAAAATGGGGGTGTACGAGATCAATTTGATTGCCCAGGACACTACCGATTACGGGCATGACCTGGGTCTTAAAAACGGGCTGGCGCACCTGCTCGAAGAACTCAGCGCCGCCGTCCCCGAAGTGCCCTGGTTGCGCATTTTGTACGCCTATCCCGGCTATGTCACCGACGAACTTATCGACGTCATGGCGACAAACGAGCAGGTAGTGCCCTATTTGGATATGCCCCTCCAGCACGCCCATCCCGACACCCTGCGCCGCATGCGCCGCCCGGCCAATATCGACTGGGTCTACCGCACCCTAAAGAAAATGCGCGCCGCCATCCCTGATCTGGCCCTGCGCACGACCTTCATCGTCGGCTACCCCGGTGAAACCGAGAGCGAGTTCCAAACCCTGCTAGACTTCATTGAGGAAATGCGTTTCGACCGCGTGGGGGCTTTCCAGTTTTCGTTTGAATCGGGCACAACCAGCGAACCGCTGGGCGACCCCATCTCTGAAGATGTAAAACAAGCCCGCTGGGAACAACTTATGGAGTTGCAGCAGAATATCTCGCTGGCGCGCAACCAGAGTTTTGTTAACCAAACCCTGGATGTACTCATCGAGGGGCACGGCGATGGCCTCTCGCTGGGGCGCAGCTACCGCGACGCCCCCGAAATTGACGGCATGGTCATCGTCGAAGAAGAAATCCCGGTAGGCACAATGCTGCCTATCCGCATTACCGGCGCAATGGCCTACGACCTGACGGGCGTAGTCGAACGTCCGCTGGTGATAGAAATGTGACGCTTACTACGCTTTTTCATGGAGAAATGATGCTCAATCTGGACACCCCTGAAATTCAATTTGCCATCCATACTGTTCGGCAGGCCTCCACATTGGTCAAACTCATTCAAACCGAGATGGTTTCCCCGGCGTTGACCAAAGACGACCGCTCACCCGTTACAGTAGCCGATTTTGCTGCTCAGGCCTTGATCGGCGCCTTATTGGAAGAATCTTTCCCCGATGATGCGCTGGTCGGCGAAGAAGACTCAAGCGTTTTGCAAACTCCGGCAGAACGCGCCGCCCTGAAGCAGATCACTGCCTTTGTGGAGCGCTTCAACCCCAATGCCGCGCCCGAAACCGTCTGCCGCTGGATCGACCGCGGCTCGGCGCAATCGGCGGCGCGCTTTTGGACGCTTGATCCGATTGATGGCACGAAAGGCTTTCTGCGCGGCGATCAGTATGCCGTGGCCTTCGCGCTCATTGAAGACGGCCAGGTGCAAATTGGCGTACTGGGCTGCCCCAAACTACACGACCCAGCAAGCAACCAAACCGGGATGCTCTATGCCGCCGCCCGGGGGCAGGGCAGTTGGGCCGCGCCCCTGACCGAGGCCAAAAACTTCACTCAGATACACGTCTCGCGGCAGAACGATCCGACCCAGGCGCGCCTGATGCGCTCCTTCGAATCCGGGCATACCAATATTAGCAAGATGGATGTTTTCGCCGAGGCTCTGGGCGTACAGGCCGACCCCGTGCGCATGGACAGTCAGGCCAAATATGCCAAATTGGCTGCCGGAGAAGGCGAGATTTACCTGCGCCTGCTCTCGTCGAAACGCCCTGATTACCGCGAAAAAATCTGGGATCAGGCCGCCGGTTCCCTGGTCACCGAGGAGGCCGGAGGCCGCGTCACTGATCTTGATGGAAACCCACTCAACTTTACCGCCGGACGCACCCTGGCGCACAACCGCGGCATCTGCGCCACCAATGGTCTTCTACACGACCAAGCCCTGCAAGCCCTCCAGCAAATTGGGGGGTAGTCAATTGGTCTGATGGGTTGCATTCGTTACATTCATACAATGTAAACAAAGTGACTTGAATATACGATTGTCCCTTCGACTACGAGTCTTGAGCATTCTGAGCGGAGTTAAACGCAGTCGAAAAACGCGCAAGGCTCTCCGCTCAGGGTGTGCATCTACAAAGTGACAACTTAAGTTAACTAACCTCAGTTTCGGATAAGTCTATAGGCATCATCGCGCAGAACGGACGCTGAGCGTGCCGAAGCGGAAGTCGAAGCGCATGATTGCGGCATTTCGACTACGATTACGGCCTAATCTCCGCTCAACGCGCTGACGTAGATTCTTATCCAATACTCAGGGTAACTAAGAATACACACCAATTCGACCAACCGACCAACGCCTATGTCCCGCTCCGACTGGATTGCTCTTGCTCTGGCGGTTTGCGTAATTTTCATCACCGCCTGGATTTCGATCAATATCTTTGAAGGGCTGCCGCATCTCGAAGATGAGTTCGCCTACATCTGGCAGGCGCAGGCAATTGAGCGCGGCCAACTTACCACACCCTCCCCCTCGAACTCAAAAAGTTTCCTTGTCCCCTTTGTGGTGGATTACAACAACCAGCGTTTTGGCAAATACCCGTTAGGCTGGCCGGTGGTACTCTCCTTTGGCGAGCGCTTTGGCCTGCGCCAGTGGGTCAACCCGCTGCTGGCCGGTCTGGGGGTTTGGCTGATCTACCGGCTGGGCAAGAAAACCCTCGGCGAAACGGTGGGATTACTCTCTGCCGGGCTGCTGGTCAGTTCGCCTTTCTTCTTGATGAATTCTGGGGCGCTGTTGGCGCATCCCTGGGGATTGGTGCTTAGTACGTTCTTTGTAATCGCCTGGCTGGATGTGGTGGATGAACGCCGCTCCGCACCGGGGTGGCTGCCCGCCCTGAGTGCGGCACTCACCCTGGGGATCCTGGCTCTGAGCCGCCCGGTAACCGCCCTGGGGTTGGCGCTGATCTTCGGGATTCACGGGCTATGCCTCTTATGGCGCGGCAGCGCGGTCATCCGCCGCCGCATCATCAGCATTGGCCTGATGGCGCTATTCATCGGCAGCCTGCACCTGGTCTGGCAATATGCGCTCACCGGAGATCCGCTGCGCAACCCCTACACCCTGTGGTGGGAATACGACAAGTTCGGGTTTGGGCCGGGTTATGGCGTGACCGCAGACGGACACAACCTGGCGCATCTCTGGTACAACCTGCGCCGCAGTATGCGGGCGGGAGTGAGCGATTTGTTCGGCTGGGGGAAACTCTCGTGGATCTTTTTGCCCTTTGGCATATGGGCCGTGCGCCGCCAGCGAAAAGCCTGGTCAAGTCTGGCGGTGTTCCCGGTGCTGGTGATCATTTACATGGGTTACTGGGTGGGGGCCTGGTTGTTCGGGCCGCGCTATTATTATGAGGGCTTGTACAGCCTGACCTTGTTGAGCGCGGCGGGCATTGCCTGGCTGGCGGGTTGGCCGGTGGGTGTCGGTGAACAGGGCGCAAAGAGACAAGGATGGGGAAAAGCCCGCCCATTGGGAGTGACCGCTTTGGTCGGTCTGCTGATGGCCGTCAACCTGATTTTTTACGCCCCTGCCCGGCTGGGAGATCTGCGCGGGCTGTACGGTGTAGAAAGCCAGCAGTTAGCCCCCTTTGAGGCGAAGGCTGCCCAATCGCTTGCCCCGGCGCTGATCTTTGTGCATCCCGAACACTGGCGGGAGTACAGTGTCCTGACAATGTTGAGCAGCCCCTTTTTCGATACGCCCTTTGTATTCGTTTACAGCCGCGGGACGCGCCTGGATGCCGAAATCAGCGCCCAGTTTCCGGAGCGGAAGATCTATCACTATTATCCTGATGAACCGTGGAAGTTTTACGAAGCGCGGCGTTAAGGGATGTGCGCATAAAGATTGTAGAAATATCACGCAGCGCGGAGGCCGTTTTGTTGCCATAGCCAAAATGCGAATTGCGTTTCGACTTCAACTGCGTTGCACTCCGCCTCCGCTCAACGCGAGGGTGCAATTTGATTCTACAGTCTTTAAGTACTCCCGCGTTAAGCAGCCCGCGCCAGGGCGGTGAGCGCCAAGACCCCAACCCCCAAGAGAACATTAATTTGCCACACAAGCACCTGACGGCGCTGGAGTTTTTCGTATTCTGGGGCCGCGTGGCCTTTTGAGCGGCGCAAGGCAGCCCGACGCAGCGCGGGCAGAACCCCCCAGGTGGTATACCCACCAATGAGAATCATCCCCCCAAAGAGTATATGTTTAATTAGAATCGCCCCGGCCCACAAATTGCCGATGGTTAAAAAACCTTCGTAATGGGGACTGGCGCTCATTTGCAGCATCCCGCTGCCCAGCAACACAATCACGCTGAACCAAACCAATGGATCAAGCCGCTGTTGTAGTTTTTCCAAAAGGGCGGCGTAAGCGCGGGCGTCTAAGGCCTTTTGCGCCGCGGGGAGCAATACTAGCGAAAAAACAGCCAGGCCACCGATCCAGATCACGGTGGCCAGCATATGCATCCAATAGGCCAGGGCAAGCGCCCACAGGGGAGGGGGCATTTACTTACAATTGGCCTGAGCGTTATCGATCATAGTTTGGTATTGAGGGTCGCCGGTATATTGCAACGCCAGGTCATAGACCTCGTCGGCATCACAGTACTTGCCCAGCGACTCAAGCTGCTGCCCGTACCCCACAATGGCATCCACATAGCGTTGCGAAGCTGTCCAGCCGGTGCCGTCATGCAAGTTGGGCGTCATCGCGGCAACCTGCTCAAAGTAGTTAATCGCCTGCGGCCAATCGACATCCCAGAAGCTGGCTCCGGTAATATAGTAACGCGCCCAGGTGCGGTAGCTATCGGCCTCAGTATCGAGGATGCCAAAGCCCTCTGCCTGGGTCAGATCATAGATGCCGCCTTCCAGGTTGCCCGCCGTAACCTTCTGGATGCCGCGTTGCCGCAAAGCCAGATAGATCATACCGTCAATATCCACCGCGCGAAACTCCGGATTCTTCTTACGGACCTGTTCCAGCGTTTCAATAGCCTGCGTCCACTCTTTGTTGGCGATTAAACTCTCGGCCTGGGCAAATAGATCTTCCTCGGCGCGCGAGTCGGGCGTGGGGGTAACCGGGATATCTGTCGGTATGGGGGCGTTTGTTGGCGTGGCAGTGACACTCAGCACCAGCAACACCTCGGCAAGTTTGTCGGTCACACCCGGGTAGGTGGGGTTCACATTGATGACATACTCAAAACGCTGTCGGGCAACTTCGTAACGGCCCGCCTCCAAGTCTTGCAGCCCCAGTTCAAACTGGGTTGCCGCCGCAATTGCCAGTTGCTCGTCTTCTAAATTTTTCCGTCGCTGAATGCCGCTCTGGTAGCCTAATAATCCGCTAACAGCCAGCACTAAGATCAGGCCCAGGAAAACAAACCCGGAAATTTTCAGCCCAGACTTGCGTTTGCGTTTGGGCGGCGGAGTCTGTTCAATGTGTACCGGGGCCGTATCTTCCACCGGAGAAGGGATATTCGTAGGTTGAGTTTCGTTAATGTGGTCGTTCATAGTGGGCACAATTCTAATGCGGAAAGAGATAAACGTAAAGCACCGGTATTCTCTGCTTTTACTCAAAACAGACACTCAGGTTTACCACTGCCCGCGAGTATAATTTCAGCATGAGCAAATTTAATTTTTACCACCCCATCGAAGTCCGTTACGGTGACTTAGACCCGCAAGGCCATGTCAACAACGCCCGTTATCTCACCTTCATGGAGCAAACCCGCGTGGCCTATGTGCGCCAACTTGGGCTATGGGACGGCGGCTCGTTTCTTAGTTTTGGCATGATCATGGCCGATGCCCATGTCACCTTCAAAGCGCCTATCCTTTGGGGCCAACCCATCCGCGTTGGCATGCGCATCGAGCAACTGGGCAACAAAAGCATGCACAGCCTTTACCGCATCGAAGACACCCAAACACAACATACCCTGGCCGAAGGCAGTAGCGTATTGGTTGCCTACGACTACCCTACCGCCCAGACCATCCCCATCCCCGATACGTGGCGCAAGATCATCATGGAATTCGAAAATCTTTAAGAACATGTCCCTTGAAAAAAAACATAACAATAAACATCAAAGGAATTCCCCATGACTAAACTCCCCGAAATAAATACCACCTATATGCTGGATTTTCTCAGCGGCCTGTTGGCGATTCCCAGCCCGACGGGATTCACCGAGGAAGCCATCGAATACACTGAACGCGCCCTGAGTGGATTCTCATTTTTGAGGCTTTTCCGCACCCGTAAAGGCGCGCTGGTCGCCACCTGGCCCGGAGCCAACGACAATGCGCCGCGCGGCCTGACCGCCCACGTAGACACCCTGGGCGCCATGGTCAAAGAGATCAAAGCCAACGGGCGACTCAAACTCGCTAAAATTGGCGGCTTCCCCTGGAACACCGTCGAGGGTGAGGGGTGCACCGTCTTTGGGTGTGATGGCAAACAAGTGCGCGGCGCCCTCCTGCTGAAGGCCGCTTCGGTACATGTTTATGGCAGTAAGGTCGGCGACACCAAACGCGACGACGACAACGTAGAAGTGCGCCTCGATGCCCGCACCAACTCCGCAATAGAAACCCGTCAGCTAGGCATCGAAGTGGGCGACTTCGTAGCCTTCGACCCGCGCCTGGAAATCACCAATAGCTTCATCCGCTCACGTCACCTGGATGACAAAGCCTGCGTCGCTAATATCGTCGCCGCCGTCAAAGCCCTTAGCGATGCCGGGCTGACCCCCGCCCAAACCACTACTCTGCACATCAGCAATTACGAAGAAGTCGGGCACGGCGCCGCGGCGGGCTTCCCCCCGGAGATGACCGAGTTAGTCACGGTAGATATGGCCGCCGTCGGCGATGGGCAAACCTCCGATGAATTTCACGCCACGCTATGCGTCAAAGATTCTGGTGGCCCCTATCATCACGGGTTGAATCAAAAGTTACGCGCCCTGGCCGAGCGCCACGAGATCCCCCATAAAATCGACATCTACCCCTATTACGGCTCCGACGGCGAAGCCTTCTGGCGCGCTGGCGGCGATGTTGCCGTCGCGTTAATCGGCCCCGGCGTGGACGCCTCGCACAATTACGAACGCACCCACACCGAGGCTTTGCTGGCTACCACGCAGTGGATTCTGGCATACCTGCTGGCGGCATAAGCACTCACTTCCCAAAGCGAAACAAGCCGAGTCATGAATGACATCGGCTTGTTTCATATCTGAGGAGGATATTACTTGTTGAAGCCTTTGCGGCCCTGAGCCATCAGGCTCTGGAACGCATCCGTGGAGAGACAATCGCCATCACAAATGCCATCACCGTAACCGGAGGCGGGCGCCTGACTGCCGCGCGCAGCCAGCCAATCGGCTTGCTCCTGCGTAATCAACCCTTCTGCTACAGCCTGCGCTAACGCATCGGCGCGTGCCTGAAGCAGCATATCGCTAACAAGGGCGGGGTCAAAGCCCAAACTCAAAGCGATTTGCGAAATCGTTTCACCCACATCCAAACGGGCGGTCAAAACATCCGGAGAAATTCCCAGAGCAGCTGCTAAGTTGGCATGAATATACTCATCGAGCAAACCGTTGAGTTCAATATTCTGATCCAGCGGAATACCGGTTCCGGTTCCTGCTGTGCCTTGCTGACCATTGCCGCCGCTCCCGCTGCCGCCGGGTGTTCCCCCGCCGTTGCCAGGGCCGCCGCGATTCACTTCAGCAGCCATCACCGGGGCAGTGCTCGCCAGTGAAACAACTACCAAGCCAAGTACGAGTACGAAAATCAATGTTTTTTTCATTTTGCTACCTCCAGATAGCATGTTTGTAAATTCTGGGCGGTTGATGCCCGCCCAATTCGATTTTGTTTTTTCAACATTCGTTGTAGCGAATGTCTATACTATAGCGAGAAGTTATGCGCAATAAATGAAGCAAATGTGAATAATTTATGAAGGAAACATGTCCGCCATTGAGGGACGCACTCAATGATCAGACCGTTGCTGCCCCCTCCGCTTAGCGCGCTTGCCCCTCTGTACATTTCCATTAAGAAGCCCCACTTCTCTGGGGATGAGTATTGGTATAATCACCCTATCTATCTCTGCTAACGCTGTCATTTGCCCGTCCAGCGCCTATCACTCTCACAACATTCCGAGCCTATGAAAATCGATACCGTTCTCCCTCCCATGTTTTTGAAATCTGTTCCCAAATTTGCGCAGGCTGCCGAAGCGCTAGGCTTCGACGGAATTTGGACGACCGAAACCCAGCACGACCCATTTTTGCCAGGAGCGTTGATTGCTGAACATACCTCTAAGGTTGAATTCGGCACAGCTGTGGCCATTGGCTTTGCCCGCAGCCCGGCAACAATGGCCTATACCGCCTGGGATTTAGCCCAGGCCTCGCAAGGCAGATTCATTCTAGGACTGGGGACGCAAGTCAAAGGGCATATTGAGCGCCGTTTTGGGATGCCCTGGCCGGATTCGGTGGTGGGAAAACTGCGCGAACAAATTGAGGCGGTACGCGCCTTTTGGCACGCCTGGCAGAGCGGTGAGCGTCTCAATTATCGCGGCGAGTATTACAAACTCACGCTAATGTCGCCTTTCTTCAACCCTGGCCCGAATCAATATCCCAATATTCCCACTTATATTGCCGGGGTCAACATCGGGCTGGCGCGCCTGGCCGGGGAATGCGCCGATGGGTTTCATGTGCATCCTCTGCACTCGCCACGCTATTTGCGCGAGGTTGTCATCCCGGCCATCGAGGCAGGAGCCGCTCAAAACGGGCGCGCCCGCACCGAGGTCGCCGTGGCCGTCTCCGCCTTTGTCGCCACCAAGCCAGCAGAGCAAGCCTACATGCGCCAGCAGATCTCTTTTTATGCTTCCACCCCCTCCTACCGGCGCGTTTTTGAACTACATGGTTGGGAAGATGTCGCCGAGAAGCTTTCCGCTTTAGCGGCGCGCGGGCAATGGGGCGAGATGCCCGATCAAATCAGTGATGAGATTCTGAAGACCTTTACGGTGGTCGCTGACCCTCAAGATGTGCCCTACGCCCTGAAGGAACGCTACGCAGGATTAGTTGACCGGCTTGGGCTATATATTCCTTACGCCCCCGGAGAACGGGATGACTTTTGGCAGCATTTGATCGAAACATTGCGCTAATGGATTGAGGGATGATGCACTCTCGAAAAGAATTCGCATACAGGGGATAGTGGGCTAATGACAAAGATGGATGATTACGCCGATCTTCACGAGCGTATGGTGCATGAGCAAATTGAGCAGCGCGGGCTTAATCGCGCGCGCCTGCTAGAAGCCATGCGCGCGGTGCCTCGCCATCTCTTCGTCCCTGAAGGACAACGTCATGATGCCTATTCCGATGGCGCTTTACGCATCGGTCAGGGGCAAACCATTTCGCAGCCCTATATCGTCGCCCTGATGAGCGACTTGCTACGACTGCATGGCGATGAAACTGTGTTAGAAGTGGGGACAGGGTCTGGTTACCAGGCGGCGGTATTGGCGCATTTGGCCGCCCAGGTACACTCCATTGAGCGGCATGAACGCCTCTCGAAAGAAGCCGGCCAAACACTTCAGGCATTGGAGATTGCGAATATCGAACTGCATATCGGCGATGGTACTCTGGGATTGCCGCAACATGCCCCCTATCAGGCTATTGTGGTGACGGCTGCCGCACCGAAAGTCCCACAACCTCTTTTCGATCAACTTGACGACGGCGGCAGGCTGGTGCTGCCGGTGGGGCCGCGTTATCATCAGATGTTGGAGGTTTGGCGCCGCCGCGGCGATCAGTTGGTGAAAGAAACCATCGCCGCGGTGGCGTTTGTGCCGCTAATTGGCAAAGAAGGCTGGGAAGACGAATTTTAACAGGATCGCCAATCTTACTGATGACTGGCAATCAAAAACAATGCCTACACCCAACTGAGGGTGACCAATACCATAGGGCGGCTTTTGGTCTCGTTATAGAGGAAGGAGCGAACGGTCTGCACAACGCGGTCATGGATGTTGCCATCGCTATTCTCGACCGCATCGACAACTTTCTCGCCGACAGCTTCCATCAATTCCCCGGCATCGTGTTTATAAACAAAACCGCGCGTGATAATCTCCGGGAGTTCGATCAAGCGTCCGCCATGATCGAGAACCAGGCTGACCAACACAACGCCATCTCGGGCCAATGCCTCGCGCTCGCGCACCACACTCGGGCCAATATCGCCGACGCGTGAGCCATCTACAAAGATGTAGCCTCCGGGGACGCGGTCACCCAGCTTCAGCTCTCCATCCACAAACTCAACCACCTGACCATTTTCGACAACCTGGATATTCTCCGCAGGCATTCCGGCTTCTTGCGCCAAAACGGCATGCTGTTTAAGGTGGCGCAATTCCCCATGAACCGGAATCAGATATTGCGGTTTCACGAGATGAATCATCAGCGCCATTTCGTCCTGACTGGCATGGCCGGAGACATGCACCGGAGCCAGCGAATCATAGATGACATTGGCCCCGCGGCGGAAGAGGCGGTTGATGGTGCGGTAAATGGTTTCTTCGTTGCCAGGGATGGGGTGAGATGAAAGCACGATTGTGTCGCCTTTTTTCACGCTGAAGCGGCGGTTTGTGCCGGTAGAAAGACGCCCCATAATTGAGGAGGGTTCACCTTGCGAACCGGTACACATCAGCACGACGTCTTCATCGGGCATGCCGAGGGCCTGATCGAGGTTGATGAGTATACCTTCGGGAACGTTAAGATAGCCCAACTTGCGCGCCATTTTTGAGTTTTCGGTCATGCTGTATCCTACGAAGGCCAATTTACGACCGTGGCGTTCGGCAGCATCGGCAACCTGCTGCATGCGCGAGATCAATGAAGCAAAAGAAGCCACGATAATGCGGCCGGCGGCTTCGCTGAAGACATCGTCGAGGGCCGGGTCAATCATGCGCTCGGAGGGGGTCCACCCCGGTTTGTCGGCATTGGTTGAATCGGCTAATAGCGCCATCACGCCGCGGCTAGAAAACTCGGCCAGTTTGGCAAAATCGGTCGGCCAGCCATCCACGGGAGTGGGGTCGAATTTATAGTCGCCGGTGTGGACGATCAACCCCGCGGGGGTGGTGATGCCTAGTCCTACGGCATCGGGCACCGAGTGGCAGACGTGGAAAAACTCAACCTGGAAGGGACCAATATCTACGGCATCACCAGCGTGGATGGTGCGCAAATCTGCACCTCCCAGCAACCCGCCGCGAGCGAGTTTGACCTCCACCAAACCACGGGTGAGTGGGGTGGCGAATATCGGGGCGTTGATCTGCTCTAGGACATGATGAATCGCCCCGGTATGATCTTCGTGCCCGTGGGTGATGATAATGCCACAAACTTTATCACTGTTGGGGATGAGATAGTCGAAATCGGGAATGATGTAATCGATCCCTAGCATGTCGTTATCGGGGAACATGATGCCGGTATCGACGATGAGAATCTGCTCATCATACTCATAGGCCATCATATTCTTGCCGACTTCGCCCAATCCCCCTAATGGAATAACTCGTATTTTTTCTTTCATAATTTACCTTTCACTTGCCACCCTCGCGCTAGAAAAACGGATTGTGTTAAATAATAACAAAACCCAAAAAGGGGATAGTTTCTGAAGAATCACAAAAAGTATCACCACTACAATCAACCCACGTGTGGGAATCCGCGAAGATGGTATTCGATTTTCGTTTATAAACCCTCCCCTGGGGGAGGGATAGTTTCAAAGCAATCCGCAGCATCCGCTGCGTGTTATTTTTGCCTTGTGACAGTGGCTATAAAAAAGCCCTGTCGGGTAGGATCCGGTCAGGGCGAAAGAAGTACATCCAGTTTTAGACATCAACGCCATGTCACAATCAGCGGGATTGTAGCACGTCCATCCAAATTTGTCAAAGTTGACGCGTTCACTATTAGGGCAAACGCATACGCACATGGAATCCAAAAGCTTGCTTTTATACTATTAGGAGTTACGCACTTGTGCAGAGAACGCCCGGAAATATTTTTCATCGGACTGCGTAAGTTTTAACTATATAACGCACAGAAGCAAGCTGCTGTAACCCAAAGAGAAAATTTCTTTTGATGGTAATTTTTTAATACGCTTGCCCTGCGGTTACTACTTTGTATCGATTCAAATGCTATACATTTTCAATCACAAATAGATATATCTGAAACCATGTGATGATATACTCAATGAGTCAGTTTTTGGAAAAAAATCACGATGACGGAAACGATTGGAGATGTTTTGAATTACATCGGGTCTTTCAAACTGGCGAAATCCAGCATGCTCGAAGTTCACTAGATGAAAAACTTTGTATTCCATCAAGTTCTACTGGCGCTATGCATATTAACGTAACTCACACAAAAATAATTGTGCCCCGCCGCCGACCCGATTTACTTGCGCGCGAACGGCTTTTGGGGATGCTTGAAGATTTGCTGGATTATCGATTGACGTTAATCGCTGCGCCTGCCGGGTATGGGAAAACATCGCTCTTGGTCGATCTGGCCCAACAAGTTGAGTATCCAACCTGTTGGTATGCACTTGACCCTCTCGACCGAGACCCCCAACGATTCCTAGCTCATTTCATTGCCTCCATTCGACATGTCTTTCCTGATTTTGGGGAAAAAGCATCGGCTGTACTGAAGGGGGTGAAAGATTCTGAACTCGACTTCGATCATCTTGTTAGCACGATCGTCAACGAAATTTACGATACTGTCTCAGAGCATTTCGTCATCGTTCTCGATGACTACCATCTGATCGAAGATAGCGAAGAAGTCAATCGCTTCATCAACCGCTTTGGGCAGGAAATGGATGAAAATTGCCACCTGGTCATTGCTTCGCGCACACTGCTTACGCTGCCCGATTTGCCCCTATTAGTGGGGCGCTCACAGGTAAAAGGCCTGAGTTTTGAGGAATTGGCCTTCCGCCCAGATGAGATCCGTGCTCTGTTACAGCAGAATTATCGCCAATCGGTTTCAGAAGAGCAAGCAACTCAACTCGCCGAAGAAACTGAAGGCTGGATCACCGGTCTTTTGCTCTCCGCTGAAACGATGTGGCGAGGCATGTCAGATAGAGTACGTGTCGCAAAAGTTTCGGGGGTTGATCTTTATGAGTACCTGGCTCAACAAGTTCTCAATCAACAACCGGCACATATCCAAGAATTTTTATTGCGCACTTCTCTAGTAGAGGAATTCGATGCAAATTTATGCCAGGAAGTTTTTGGCAACGCGCCAGAAGGCTTGAGTTGGCTCACGCTCATTGCAAGCGTAATGCAAAACAATCTCTTTGTCCAACAGGTGGAAAACGGGGGCACTTGGCTGCGTTATCATCATTTATTCCAAGAGTTTTTGCAAGATCGAATCCTAAGAAAATCGCCAGACGAAGCGATGCAAATTCTGCGCCGTCTGGTCGAAGTGTTTAGCGGGCGCGCCGAGTGGGAAAGAGCCTATGCCATCTGCCAACGTCTAGATGATGAAACACTTACAGCTCCATTGATTGAACAAGCCAGCTCGTCATTGGCACGGAGCGGACGCATGAAACTACTGGCAACCTGGATTGACAAGTTGTCTAACCGAACCTTTAACCATAACCCCGCGCTGATAGCCTATCGCGGGGTTGCTGCCACGATGCTGGGAGAAGTAGAGAGCGGCTTATTTTTCCTTGACAAGGCCGAAGCCCTCTTAAAAAAGGATGACAATGAGAATCTTCTGGCAAGCACCATTCTCTGGCAAGCCTCCGCCCACCGGTTCTTAGGCAGCTACCAGCGTTCAATTGAGATCGTAGACAAAGCCTTGCAGTTGATCGGCGAAAGTGAACGCCTTCAAACCAATCGAGCCGAAGCACTTCGGATGAGAGGTATGGGATTACACAGCCTGGGGCGGTCGGATGAAGCCATTGAACCATTAACACAATCGCTAAAAATTTACAAAGCGCTGGGCGATGATGTAAATATTCCGTTTATTCATATTGATTTGGGGCTGGTTTATGTAAGTGTCGGGAAGTATGGTATTGCGCAATCCCATTATCATCAAGCCCTGGAGACGTGGCGAACAACCAATAATCTCACCCAATTGGCAAACTTGCTTAACAATCTTGGGGTGTTGGCCCACATTCAAGGCGAAACTCTGCAAGCCGACTCTTTCTTGGTCGAGGCACTGGAGTATGCCAAACAGAGCGGATTTGCCCGTATTGAAGCTTTTTCACTTGCCAGCCTTGGAGATATTTATTTAGAACTTGATTTAATAGATGCCGCTGAGACGCTTTACCTTCAATCACGCGAGATTGCTAAACGCATTGATGATCGTTTTCTGATCTTTTATCTAGGTTTGATGGATGTCAGGATAGCCTTATCTAGAAAAAATCTCGATAGAGCATCTACGCTTCTCCATTCAATGAAAGAACTTCTGAGCACCAGCCAATCTACATATTACTCAGGATTATGGGAATTAGAAAACAGCCATCTGGCTTTAATGAAAACCGATATTCCCACAGCTATAAAATCCTTAGGCGCGGCTATTCGTTCCTTCACAATAGGGGGCCAACGAACAGAAATTGCCCAAGCTCACATATATCTTGCCCTAGCTCACTATGTACAAGGCAATACCAACACCGCGATTGAGTACATAAGTGAAATATCCATCATTGCTACTAACTTAGAAAGCTTGTATCCTCTAATAAGCGTCGGGCGGGTTGCTATCGAGATGCTCGAAGCCATAAAAGATGCTTCCCAAACGGGCGTCTTTGTAAATCGCTTGCTGAAAGAAATCTAGCCACCTGACACTTTAACAAAAGAATAGTTGATCGGCAGAGAAACACCGG
>CAYFMI010000082.1:0-18651 GCA_964344175.1 uncultured Anaerolineales bacterium | reverse complement strand
TTTGCGCTCTCAGCGGTAAAAGCGCTTTTCGTTTCGACTTTAAGAAAGCCCTGCTGATGGTTCTTTTAGGTGTTGCTTTTGATTATAAAAAAGAGTATTCTGTAACTGATAACCCTGGTAAAATAGCCGCTTCAAATCGCTACCATACCTCGTATACTGCTGTTGGTGAGAAAATATACGAGTGTTGGAGATTTTATGATTGACGAATCATTATTGACTACAATTGATGATGTTGAGGGACTGTCAGATGGACACGAAGGAGGCTCCCCGATCACACGGGTTTTGGAGCTTGGCCGCGAGAAAGGGTACGTGACCATTGACGACGTGATGAGTTTCTTCCCAGGCGCAGAGCAGGACATTAGCCAACTAGAAGAAGCCTTTGCAGCCCTGCTCAGCGCAGGCATTCCCTATGTCGATGACGAAGACACAGAAGGACCGCTTGACAAAGACCTGGAGGCCGAAGAAGAATTAGACGAGGAAGATGAGTTAAAGGCCGAAAATAACTATCTGGCGAATATCGACACCAGCGATACGATTGGCTTGTACATCAAAGAGGTTGGTCGTGTTCCTTTGTTGACAGCCGAAGAAGAAGTAGGCCTGGCGCAACGCATTGAGAATGGACGCGCTGCCCGTGAAACTCTTGCCGGGGGTGATGTGGACGCCAAGCGTCGCTATGAGTTACAGCAAGCTATCCGCGATGGCTGGGCGGCCCGGGAGCATCTGATTACGGCCAATTCGCGCCTGGTCATCAGTGTTGCTAAAAAATACATGGGGCGGGGTGTCCCTTTTTTAGATCTGATTCAAGAAGGCAATATTGGCCTGATCCGCGCTGCCAAGAAGTTTGACTATCACCGTGGCTATAAATTCAGTACCTACGCTACCTGGTGGATCCGCCAGGCGGTGACCCGCGCCATTGCCGACCAGGGGCGCACCATCCGTTTGCCCGTACACATGGGCGACCAGATCAACAAGCTGCTGCGCATTCGCCATCAACTGACCCAGGAGTTGGGCCGTGATCCCAATGTCGAAGAGTTGGCGACTTCATTGGAAGTTTCGCCAGACAAAGTAGAGTATATGATGCGCGTGGCGCGCCGCCCGCTTTCGTTGGAGATGCCCACCGATGATGAAGCTGATTCGGTTTTAGGCGATTTCATCCCTGATGATGATTCGCCGCCCCCCGATGATAAGGCCATTCAGAACTTGCTCAAAGAGCATCTCACCACCGTGCTGGATAACCTGCCCCCGCGCGAAGTGCGCGTGCTGCAATTGCGCTATGGCCTGTTAGATGGGCAGTTGTATACTCTAGAAGAGGTTGGCCGTAAAATGGGGGTGACTCGCGAGCGTGTCCGCCAGATTGAAGCCCAGGCGTTGAGCCGTTTGCGCAACCCGGCCATCCAAGAAAAACTCAGCGAGTATCTCGACTGACACAGAACCCCGGTTTCTTCGAGGAACCGGGGTTTATGGGATTCTCGTAAAAACCAGCATTCCATCGCTGCCGTAAATATCGGTAGCGATGTTTTCGAGCAACTGATAGTTTGCTGGAAAACGCGGGTCGGTGAATAACCCCAAGCGCCCATACACTTCTAAGAGCACAATATAGTCTGGCTGCTGATCGAAGATCAGATCGGGCGGCACAGCGTAACTGATGGTGTAGAGAGATTCATCCAAAGGGTAGTAAGGTAGTGCCTGGGGCGAATTCAATCCGACGGTGTCGAGAATGTTTGTCGGTGTGTAATAGCCCAAAACGCCGACATCTCCGGCAGCCAGCAACGGGAGCGCCGGATTGGGGTGGTCGCGTATGTTCTGGCTGACGATCTCCGCAGCCTGGCGGTAGAGTAATTCGAGTTCGAACCAGGCCATTTTTGGGGCGGGCCGCTCCGGGCCGTGATTGGGTTTCAATTCCCAGCCGCGCAAAGTCAAGACCGCCGGGAGCAGGATCATCACCCCAAGCAGGGCTACACCCCAACGCGGCTGCCCACTTTGAGCCGCGTCCGGCTGCACAATTGTTCGAAAGATCTGTTCCATCCCCACGAAGATGAAGAAAATATAAGCCGGCAGCGGGGGTGTCAGATACCAGCGGAAAATCAGCGGGTGGGCAATGGCGAAGGCAGCAAAATACAGCCAGGGGTAGGCCAGCCAGGGCCAGATGCGGGGAGATATTTTTAGGATGGCGCGCCCGCCAATCACCGAAAAGAAAGGGTACAGCACCAGCCCAACGGCGATCCACCAAACGCCAAAGGTCAACTGCCCGAGGAAAGGTGTGGCGTAGTGTTGCAGTAAACGGATGAAGGCAGCGCTGTCGGGCAGGCGGTAGGCCAGCGATTTTGCCAGAATAGAATGCGGCACAGGGCTGCCGAAGTAGTAGGCCGCGCAGCCAAACCAGATGGCTGCGGGGAGACCGAAGGCAGCCAGTTCCAGGGTGGTAGACGACGGTCGGGCATCGGCGGGTTGGCGCAGTTTTCGAGACGGCCATAAATGGAAGGCGCGGTCGAGCGCCAGCGGGCCTAGCAGAATCAGGGCGTCGGGACGGGTGAGCAAGCTGAAGGCCGCGAGCAGGGCCGCGAGGCCATGTTGTTTGCGAAGGTGCGCATAGGCAGTTCCGGTCAGCAAGAGTACATACAGGCTGGTTTCTAACCCGCCGATGGCAAACGTCACACTGAAAGGGGCAATCGCCCAAATCAGCGCTGTCCCCGCTCCCGCATAGAGATAGCCAAGCCGTCGCCCAAGTTTCCATAGCAGCAGTACAGTTAGTGCATCGGCCAGGGCGTTGATGCCCAGGGCAATTGCCGGGAAGTTCGCTTCTGTTTCGCCGTTGAGCGCGGCAAAACCGGCCAGCAGGAGGGTGTACAATGGGGTCGTCGTGCCCAAGACACGCTCACCGGGGTTGTAGACGAAGCCCTCTCCGGCTACAATATTGCGAGCGTAGCGATAAGTGATATGCGCGTCATCAATGGTGCGCGGCCCCGGAAGCAAACGGGCGGCAACAGCGGTGACAACAAAGATGCCGATTAGGATGCGTAACCATGCGTTGGATGTCTGGCGCATGGTTGCATTATACGGGTACAGGTTCTATGTTGGCAAGCTGAATGTTGTGGATTCATCGGATTTGGTGAGCGATAATGAGTTTTGGATATGACAGTTGGACAGGCATTTGATCAATCGGTTGAATATTATGATGGTTGGATCAAAACGGCATTGCCGGATTATGAGGCCATCTTTGCAGCCGCACTGGATGTGATCCCCTTTGCGCGAGATGCTAACATCAGGGTGTTGGATCTGGGCGCCGGGACGGGCTTGTTTTCCGGGCAGGTTGCCGAAAAATATCCCCAGGGTCAATTCATGCTCGCGGATACGGCCCCCAAAATGCTGGATGTCGCCCGGACGCGTTTTAGTAATGCAGAGGCGCACTTTCAGTACCTTGTCCAAGATTTTCGCACCCTGGTGTATGTCAAGGCGTTTGATTTGACCATTTCCAGTCTTGCCATTCACCACCTTGAACATGTCGAGAAGCGTCGACTTTTTGCCAATATTTTTCGAGGGTTATGCGACGGGGGTGTCTTCATCAATGTCGATCAAATTCAAGGCCCGTCTGCCCAGATGCGCCGCTATTATTGGGAACACTGGTTGTCCGGCGTGCGCGCCCGGGGCGCTGATGACGCCCAAATTCAGGCCAGTATTCGGCGGCGGCAAAACTATGACCGCGATGCTACTCTCGTCGATCAATTGGATTGGCTGGCGCAGGCCGGATTCGGTACGGTGGATTGCGTTTACAAAAACACCTTTATGGGAGTGTTCTATGCGCGTAAATAAGCGCTGCTCTGGCGGTTTAACATGATCCAGTGGCTGCGGAGAAATGCGGGGCTGCTGAGTGCGCTGATCGCGGGCGCAGCCTTGAAAGTGGGCCTAGTGTTGGGCAGTGCAATTCCATTCAACGGCGATGAGGCCGTCGTGGCGCTGATGGCGCGGCATATATTGCTAGGAGAGCGTCCGATCTTTTTTTACGGGCAGGCCTATATGGGCAGCCTGGATGCTTTTCTCGTGGCGCTGGGGTTTGGTTTATTTGGCGAACACGTTTGGGTGATCCGTTTGGTGCAAGGGGGATTGTATGGGGGTGTGCTGATAACCACGGTTGAAGTGGGTAAGAAATTATTAGGTTCGAGGGAAGTAGGCATACTGGCGGCCTGGCTGCTGGCTATTCCTTCGGTGATTTTGACATTGTATACCACTGCTTCGCTGGGGGGCTATGGTGAGGCATTGTTGCTGGGAAACCTGATCTTGTTGCAGGGAATCAATCTGCTTGAAGCGTTGAAAAACCAAGCCCGGCTAACATATTGGTGTTGGGCGTTGTGGGGTTTGTTAGCCGGGTTTGGCCTGTGGGTCTTTGGCCTGACGTTGGTCTACGCCATCCCGGTGGGGTTGGCCTTGCTCTGGCAGTTGTGGCTGCGGCGCAAGACCGCCCGCCCTGTGTGGGCGCTAGCTGCTCTGCTGGTGGGGGCGCTGGCGGGCGCGACTCCCTGGCTGCTGTATGCTTTCCGGCAAAACAGTCTGTCAACATTGTTAGCCGAGTTGGGGGGCAGCGCGATTGCCGGGGCTGCCACCGACCATTGGGTCGTGCAATTTTTCGATCATATCTGGACCTTCATCTTGTTTGGCGGGACGGCGCTGTTCGGGTTACGCCCTTCCTGGGAGATTCGCTGGTTGGCGCTGCCCCTGCTGCCCTTTGTATTGACCATCTGGATGGCTGTGCTGGTACATGTTGGCAAACGCTTGCGCCAGGGACAGAAGTGGCGCCTGGGGGCAGGGCTGCTCATCGGGGTGATGCTCACCCTCGCCCTGGGCTTTGTTTTCACTCCTTTTGGCGGTGATCCCTCCGGGCGTTATTTCTTGCCGCTCTATATCCCCCTGGCGCTCTTCGCCGCCGAAATGTTCCGGGCGTTATATCGCGATCACGGGCGCTGGGTGTGGAGTCTCGTCGGGCTGGTGTTGATCTATAATTTATGGGGCACGCTGCAATGCGTGGCCCAAAACCCGCCAGGGATGACGACACAATTCGATCAGGTTGCGCAGGTGGATCATGCCTACATGGAGGAGTTAATTGAGTTTTTGCAGGCCAACGACGAGCGGCGCGGCTATAGCAATTACTGGGTCAGCTACCCGTTGGCGTTTCGCACCGCCGAAGAGATCATCTTTGTCCCGGCGCTGCCTTATCATGAAGATTTTCGCTATACCTCGCGCGACAACCGCTATGCACCCTACAACGACCTTGTTGCCCAGAGCGAGCGCCTGGCCTACATTACCAGCAATCACTCCCCCCTGGACGACTGGCTGCGGGAGAACCTGCTTGCGTTGGATGTGGATTTTTCCGAACACCAAATTGGCGATTATCATATTTTTTATGCCCTTTCACGCCCGGTGCACCCGGTTGAGTTTGGTCTCAGCGAGAGTTTGCTGGGGTTAGAATGTTTGAAATATGGCGCTCTTGAAAAATAACGCCCTGATCCCTGCCCTGGTCACTTTGCTGATCCTGGCGTTGGTCGTCGCTGTTGTGATCCTGATGGCGGATGGCGACCCGCTGGCGCTGGCGCGCATTGGGACACGCTTCAGCGAAAATGACCCGAACGGCACCGCCGGGTACGATGGGCAGTTTGTCTACTATCTGGCTCGCGACCCGCGCCCCGAAACGGCGGCCCCGCATTTAGATGTGCCCGCCTACCGCTATCAGCGTATCTTGCTGCCGTTGCTGGCGCGCCTGCTCAGTTTTGGGAATCTGGCCTGGCTCCCCTGGGTGTTGGCCGGGCTAGGGCTGGCGGCGCAGACGCTGGGAACCTGGGCAGTCGCCGCGCTGCTCAAAGGCTGGGGCATCAGCCCCTGGTATGCGCTGGTATATGGCCTGTGGCCGGGGTTCGTTTTGGCCGTGCGCCTCGACTTGCCGGAGCCGTTGGCCTATGGCCTGGTCGCAGCGGCTTTGCTGGCTATCACCCGCCACCGGCACGGTCTGGCCTGGCTGCTCTACGGCTTGGCCTTGTTTGCCAAAGAAGTCACCATTCTGTTTTTGGCGGCTCAGGGTTTGGCCTATTTATGGCAGCGTAAATGGGGGCGGGCTTTCGGCCTTGGTTTGACAACGCTGCTGCCATTTAGCCTGTTTCAGGTTTGGTTGTGGAGTCGCTTTGGGGTTGTGGGAATCGGCTCCGGCGGAGACATGGCGACGCCCTTTGAGTGGATCCCGCTGATGGGCCTGTGGCGCATCGGAAGCTATAGCCCGGCGCTGTTGGCGGCCACCCTGACAGTGTTTGGCCCCTTTGTGCTGCTGCCCGCTTTTTGGGGACTGTGGGAAGTTGGGCGGCGTTTGCTGCGGGGAAAGATGGGCGCACTGGGCTTCAGCCTGGGACTGAATGCCCTGGCAATTCTCTTCTTGCCCTTTTCGACCTTCCGCGAGCCGGGCGGATTGCTGCGCTTTGCCTGCGGCCTGGCGCTGGCGCTGATCTTGTTTGCCGGGCGGCATCAATACCAGCGCGTTTTGCGCTATGCCCCCCTGATGCTGGTACTGAACGCGTTCTTGCTGAAAGGCTAAATATGGATATGGAGCATATCGGCGCATCCCAGGAAGACCAGTTAAGACCCGATCAAGCCTGGGCCACTCCGCGCAAATTTTTGCCCCTCACTACCCGAAAACTGGTCGTGTGGATTACCTTTCTGGCGGTCTTCGCCATGGCGGCGCGCATCTCTGTGGATAGCGATACCTGGTGGCATTTGCGCGCCGGTCAGTGGATTGTGGAAACTCGCAGTGTGCCGCAGGTGGATCCCTTCTCACATACCCGCGCCGGAGAAAGCTGGCAGTATCCCGGCTGGCTGGTGGAAGTGCCCATGTATGTCATCTATTGGGCGTTTGGCCCTGGTGGTCTCAACATCTGGACGGCGGGGATGGTCACGCTGGCCTTCTGGTTTGTGTGGAAAACTTTAAGCGGGGGTGCATATTTAAGGGCTTTTGTTGTCATTCTGGCTGCTGCTGCTTCGGGCGTTTATTGGGCGGCGCGGCCCTATCTGGTGACCTTTCTCTTCGCGGCGATGTATTTATGGGTTTTAGAGACCCGAAGACAGGAGACGGAAGACGGTCGGCGGTTATTAAGCCGCATCTGGCTATTGCCTCTGCTCATGCTGCTCTGGGCCAATAGTCACGGCGGCTTCGCGGTGGGGTTTATTATCTGGGGGGTGTATCTGACGGGGCGGTTGAAGGTTGAAATTTTACGGTTTCTTGAATCTCGCACTCGAAACCTTGCGGCGTTTAATTTTCAACCGGACACCTGGGCCTTGATTGTCACCGGTCTTGCCATGCTTATCGCGGTGTGCATCAATCCCTCCGGCCCGGTGATGCTGCTGTATCCGTTTAAAACCGTCGGTATTGAGGTTTTGCAAGATTTTATTCAAGAGTGGCAATCGCCCGATTTTCATCAACGGCAGGCGCAGCCCTTTGTGTGGTTATTACTGGCAACGCTGGGCGCAGTCGGGGTTTCCAAGCAGCGTATCTCGCTGGAAGATTTTCTCCTGGTGGGGGGCTTCAGCTATTTGAGCTTCATGGCCGGGCGCAATATTGCCTTGTTTGCGCTGGCTGCTCCGATGGTGCTGACCCGCCATGCCGCGCCTTTCCTTGAAGAGCTGGCCGAGCGTTGGGGCATACCGGTATCCACCGCGCCCCTCGCGCCGCCCCCCCGAGGGCTGACCCGCTTAAACTGGATTCTGCTGGGAGCGCTGATCCTGGCTGTGGGAGTCAAAACCAGCCTGGTGTATCCTCAAGCCGTTAATGATGAGCATTTTCGCGATACTTTGCCGGTTGCCGCAGTAGAGTTTTTGCGCGCTGAACAGTCTGCGGGCAATTTACTCAACTCGTACAATTGGGGCGGATATTTACTGTGGGCCGCTCCGGAGTATCCTGTGTTTGTGGATGGGCGCACCGATTTGTACGGGGATGAAGTAATCGGCGAGTGGATTCAGGTGGTGCAGGCCGCGCCGGGTTGGGAGAATGTGCTTGCCAAATGGGATGTGGGGGTAATCTTGTTAGAGCCTTTCAGACCGGTGGTCGCCAAGTTGGAGGCTGCGGGCTGGCAATTGCTGTATCAGGATGAGATGGCGGTAGTGTATGGGCGGTAGATCGTCATTGCAGCACGGTCTGCGTAAGTTTGTCCAGGTGACTGGGTTGGACGATCCGGGCCGGGTTCCCGCCTGGGTGTTGGGCGTCGTACTGGGGCTGATAGGCCTGATGTACCTGCTCCCCGAAACCGGCGTAGACATGCTGGTGACCTACGGCCCGGCGGGACGTGGGGAGTTGTATATTGAAGGCGTTAATCCGCGCAACCCGCGTTTTGCCCTGTGGCTTTTCTGGGTTTTAAGTCGCCTGCCCTGGAAATGGGATTATCTGTTCCTGATGGTAATTTCTGTTCCGTTGCTGGCTTGGGCCGTGCGCTGGCTGGGGGGCAGCTATTGGAAGCTATTTCTCTCCTTCCCATTTTTGTGGCTGATCGCCTATGGGCAGATTGATGCCTTCATTGTTTTTGGTTTGGCCTTGAGCTGGTGGTCGCTGAAGCAAGAGCAATATTGGTGGATGGGAGCCGGTCTGGCGTTGCTATGTTTTTTGAAGCCGCAGTTGGGTATCGTGCTGGCGTTGTATTTGTGGCTATGGAGTCCACAAAAATGGCAACCCCTGGCAATTCCGGCGGCGCTTGGCCTCATCTCTATGTTGCAATGGGGTTGGGATTGGCCGCTGCGTTGGCTGCAGGCCGCCTTAGCAGAAACCGGAAATCTGGAGGCCAATTGGGTCAATGGCAGCCTTTTCCCGGTGATGGGGTACTGGGCCTTTTTCGTTTGGATTCCGGCGATTGTGTTGCCGATGAAGCGCAGGGCGCGGCTGCGCGCTATTATCGCAGCGATGGCGCTGAGTTTGCCCTACTTTCCTGCCTATGAGTTATTGTTGCTCCTGGTCTTGCCGGTATCGGTTTTCGAATGGCTGCTGGCGGGAATCTCTTTTTTGGGGCATTATTCACTGGCCTGGATTCTCCCCGCCTGGGCATTGGGATATGAAGTGTGGCAGGCGAGTCTGGGGAGGCCTGGCGCAGTCAGAATGGAGAATTAACCGCATGGTAGACAGCCTGACATTATTCTTCCCGATGTATAACGAGCGGGAGAGTATCGAAACTTTTATGGCGCATATTGACGAAGAAGTGCCGAAATTGGGCCTTAAAGACTGTGAAATTTTGATCGTGGATGATGGTAGCCAGGATGGGTGTGACCGCCAGGTAGTTGAATGGGCGAAACGAAATCCACAGGTGCGCATGGTGCAGCATAACGAAAATCAGGGTTACGGCGTTGCGCTCCACACCGGCTTTACGCAGGGCAACAAGGCCGCCGTGTTTTATACCGATATTGATCTTCCGGCGCAAATTGCAGATGTAAAACGAGCGCTGCCGCTTTTGGCTGAGGCCGATTTAGTGATTGGCTATCGGATCAAACGCTACGAAACATTGCGGCGGGCAGTTTTCTCGAAAATCTACAATATTTTGATGCGCCTGATGTTTGGCGTGCGTGTGCGGGATGTTAATTTTTCGTTCAAGCTGGTTCGCCGTCAAGTCTTAGATTGCGTGCGCCTCTCAGCCACAACTGTGTTTATTGATGGTGAACTTTTGGCCGAAGCGCAGCGTTGTGGATTTTCGATTGCAGAGATTCCCATTGAATATACGCCCCGGCAATTTGGCGCTTCGAACTTCGACCGCTTTAGCACAGCCTGGGCGACATTGGTCGAGATGTTTGCCTACTGGATGAGACGGAACGGTTGACTCAAGTTGCCGGCGAGATTGCATCGGAGATACGCTATGTTAGATGAAGCCCATTACGCGCTGCACGCATTAGAAGGAGAACATTTTTGGTACGTGGGCGCCCGTGCCGTATACCGGGTACTGTTAAAAATTGGCCTGGGCGCGCCAAAGCAATCGCGGCGAATTTTGGAGGTGGGCAGCGGCTCCGGCGGAAATTTGCCCCTGCTCGAAGAATACGGCCCTGCTGTGGGGTTAGATGTCGCCTGGCTGGCCTTCGACCTGGCCGAAAGCCGCCCATCCATCGGGTTAGTGCAAGCCAGTGCCAACGCGTTGCCCTTTGCAGATGCATCCTTCGAGGGTGTGGCTTTGCTGGGATTGATTGAACATCTTGAAGATGATCGCCAAACTTTGTCTGAGGCCCGTCGAGTTTGCCGTTCACAGGGAGCTGTGGTGTTGTTGACCAGCGCCTTGCCGATATTGTGGAGTCATCATGATGACGCCAACCTGCACCACCGGCGGTATACCCGCACTGAGTTGCAGCAAAAATTAAAACAAGCTGGTCTGCGACCGCTGCGGCTGTCGTATCAAAACTTTTTTACCTTCATCCCGACCTTGCTGGTGCGCTTGTGGCAGCGCCGCACACAATCAGCCCCCCGGTATGATATGGGCACACCCTCTAAACTTGTCAATGCTCTCTTGACGCGCTTATTGAAGCTTGAAGCCTGGCTGATCCGTTATATCCCCTTGCCAATTGGCGTAGATCTGGTGGCCGCTTGCCGGCCCGATACTGGCAATGACAAACGCTAACGATTTCCTGCATATCTTTCGCAGCTCACCTCCGAAAACCCGCCTGCATATTGCCATTCGCTGGCGACTATTTTCATTTCCGGCGTTAGCTCCATACGTTCCTGAGCAAGGTGTCCTGGTAGATTTGGGCTGCGGGCATGGCCTGTGGCCGTTCTACCTGACCCGGCTGCGTCCGCATACTGAGATCTGGGGGATTGATCCGGATGCCGAAAAAATTGCTTTTGCTCAGGGGCTGGCACAAGCCCAGGAGTATCACTGTCTCCACTTTGTAACCGGATCGGCCCAGGGGGTGGATTTTCCATCTTGTTCGATGATTAGCCTGATCGATATGCTTTATTTGATTCCCTTCGATGAGCAGGCACGCATCTTAACACACGCCGCGGCGCGGCTGACTCCTGGGGGGCGGATTCTGATCAAAGAGATGAGTCTGCGCCCGCGCTGGAAATTTGCCTGGAACTGGCTGCAAGAATGGCTGGCAGTGCGCCTTTTAGGGATCACCTTTGGGGGGCGTTTCTATTTCCACAATGAACACGAATGGGAAGAATTGCTGCAAAGTTTGGGGTTACGGGTAACTATAGTACGCCTAGACCGGGGTTATCTCCATCCCCATGTGCTGATCGTTGGCGAGAAGATGCCGCATGGATAAAAAATTAACCAAGCATATTCTCATCAATGCCGATGACTTTGGCTGGACGCACGGTCACAACCAGGCTGTGGAAATCGCTCACACCCGTGGCATATTGAATCGGGCTTCGTTGATGTGCAATACGCCAGGCTTTGATGAGGCGGTTCAAATTGTGCGCCGTTGCCCGGAACTGTCTGTGGGTGTTCACCTGACACTCAATGAGAGCGCACCACTCCTTGCCCCGGACGCTTTGCCAACGCTAACGGCACAGGATGGCCGTTTCCACGATGGGCCGTATGCCCTAGCAGAATTGTGGGGGCGGGGTCGGTTACTCCGAGATGAGGCCCTGCCAGAATGGCGCGCTCAATTGGAAAAAGCGCTGAGTGCTGGCATACCGGTAGGGCATCTCGACTCGCATAAGCATGTGCATCTATTCCCGCCTTTGCTCAGTGTGATTGTCGATCTGGCCTGCCAGTATGAAATTCCCTATGTTCGTTTGCCCTTAGAGCAGTTTTCTGCAAAGGCGTTGCGCCGAGGCCCGGCCTGGCTGGCCTTATTCCTGTTGGCGTATCGGGCACGTCCCCGTTTACTGGATGCTGGATTGAAATGCGCTGATACCTTTGTCGGGGTGGCATCCAGCGGCAGAATGACGCCCCCGCTCCTGAGGCGCGCCATTGCCGAGGCTCGCGGTGTGACCGAGATCATGGTGCATCCTGCGGTGATCACGCCGGAGGTACAGGAACTTCGTTAGTCGTACCGCTGGGCGGCACAGTACCGTTTCGAGGACGAACTCAAAGGCTTGTATGAATCCTCCGTCTTTTGATCTTGAAATGAGCCAGTTGTGGCGTTGGGGCCGCAAGGCTGCTTTAGCCATCGCCGATCAGGGAATATTTTCGGGCAGCAATTTCTTGTTGAATATCTTGCTGGTGCGTTGGTTGAGCATAGAAGGGTTTGGTCAGTTTGCAATTGCTTATGCAGCAATGTTGCTCATTTTGCATGTGTATATCGCCGCATTGCTGGAACCGATGAGCGTACTGGGACCATCTGACCACAGTGAACATATGGCGGGTTATTTTCTCGGCCAATTAAAACTGCATTTCATGTTAACCGCAATTTTGGGCGGTATCCTGGTGATTGGAACCCTAGTATGGGGAAAATTCACCGGCACGGGAGCAGCAAGCCCGCTTTTCACTGTCGGGTTAGGATTGCCGTTCTTACTGGCGCCCTATTTTTTTCGGCGCGTATTTTATATTCTGGAGCGCCCGGCGGTTGCTCTCTTTGGGAGTACCTTGTATGCAATTGTCTTGATAGCGTTGTTATTCGCCGCGCGGCATATCGAGCGTCTGACGCCTCAGTTGGGTTTCAGCCTGATGGCCGTGGCTGGTCTGGTTTGCCTGGTGAGTATCTTTGCCTGGTTAGATTTGAAAGATGGCGTTGCCGTGGAATGGCCCCAGCTTGTCGCAGCGAACTGGCAATTTGGCAAATGGTTGATCGCTTCGGCGATGTTGATCGCAGTTTCCAGCCAGGCGTCAATATTCCTGGCGGGCAGTTTGCTGGGGTTATCCGAAGCCGGTGTGATCCGGGCTTTGCAGACGATTATCCAGCCGATGCTGCTTTCTATCGCGGCGTTAAGTGCCCTGGTGACGCCGATGGTTTCAAGGGATTTTTCTACCGGGAAAATGATTAGATTTAGGCGAAGGATATTTTTTCAGTCTTTGGCGCTTGCCGGGGGGGCGCTGCTCTTCGAGGTGATTTTGTTGGTGTTTCATCGACAAATTGACATTCTTTTTTATAATGGAAAATTAGCGGCCTATTCAAGCCTGATCCCCGTGTGGGGCATCATCCCTGTAATTCTGGCATTGACCTCCGGTTTGCAGGTCGCCTTCCAGGCCGCGCAGAGAACTCAGGCCATGCTGTATGGCGCGTTGCTTTGGGTTGGGGTGAGTTTTGGGCTGGGGATTATCATGACCCATCGAGCGGGAATCTGGGGTACTTCTGTGAGTGCAGTTATCGGGTATAGTATCCTGGGCATTGTATTATGGTTGATTTTTCGACGATGGCTATTGCCATTGATCTCGAAGGGGAGTCGGGTATCATGAAACTAACAACTTTTTCACGCTGGTATCACTGGTTTTTTCAACTGCGCTGGCTGGTTACAAACGGCCTGATTGCCTGGCAGCAACAGATCAGGTTGCAGTTTTTGGCAGAGCCGCGCTATGGTGAACCAAATCGCCTCAATCGTCACGAGTATCAGGTGTTCTCTCAAAATGGAGAAGATGGCTTGATCGCGGAAATCTTCCACCGCATCGGTACGACCAATCGCACCTTTCTCGAAATTGGTGTTGAAGATGGTCTGGAGTCGAATACGACCTTCTTGCTGATGCAAGGCTGGCGCGGCTATTGGATTGAGGGACGCGCTAAATCCGTTTCTTTCATTCGGGGGCATTTCTCGCAAGTTTTGCAGGAAGATCGCTTGAAAGTATGTCATGCTTTCGTTGATGCTGAAAATGTCTCCCCCCTTCTTGAAACGTTTGGCGTCCCAGAGGCGGTTGATTTTCTCTCCCTGGATATTGATCGCAATACCTACTACGTTCTCGAAGCAATTCTCCAAAAATTTTCGCCGCGTCTTCTAGCCATTGAATATAACGCGCTGATTCCGCCGCACCTGGATTGGAAGGTGGAATATGCCCCAAAGAAATCATGGAATCGATCGAGTTATTACGGCGCAAGCCTGAAAGCACTTGAATTACTGGGAAGGGAACACGGCTATTGCCTGGTTGGATGCGACCTTTGTGGCGTGAATGCCTTTTTTGTGCGGGCAGATTTGTGTTCGGGTGATGATTTTGCTGCCCCATTTACCGCCGAGAATCATTATGAGCCGCCGCGCGATTATCTTGTCCACCGGGTTGGGCCGCCGCGCCGTTTCACCGATATGGATTAGGTCAGGGTATGCGCATTCTTTCTCTGCACAACTATTATTTGCAAGCGGGCGGCGAAGACAGCGTTTTCAGGCTCGAAGCCGAATTGCTCCGTCAGCATGGGCATGAGGTCATCGAGTATTTGGAAGATAATCGCCGCATTGCCGGGATGAGTAAGATTTCTGTTGCCTTGCAAACGACCTGGTCTTGGGAATCCTATCGCAGGGTCAAGCATGTCATTACGCAAGAGGCCCCGGACGTCGCCCATTTCCATAATTTCTTTCCCCTCATTTCGCCATCCGCATACTATGCTTGCCGCGAGATGGGCGTTCCGGTAGTGCAGAATCTGGACAACCAACGCCTGATCTGCCCGGCTTCCACTTTCTACCGGGATGAGCAGTTGTGCCTGGACTGTCTCAGCAAAATTCCCGCCTGGCCGGGAATCCGCCATGCCTGCTATCATGAGTCTCGGATGCATACGGCGGTTGTGGCGGCGATGGCCGCCTTCCACACCTGGCGGCGCACCTGGCAAGATGTGGTGAACGTGTATATTAATTCGACGAATTTTTATCGCCAAATTTATATCAAGGCCGGGTTTCCGCCGGAAAAACTTGTCGTCAAGCCGCACTTTATCATGCCGCCTGCCGTACCTGCCGCATCTGAGGCAGAGGGCGATTACGCACTATTCATTGGCCGACTGGAAGCAGTCAAGGGAGTGCGAACATTGGTAGCAGCCTGGAAGCAGCTTGATATCCCCTTGAAAATTCGTGGCTCTGGTGATCTCGAAGATGAAACCAGAGCATTCATCCAAGCGCAGAATTTGACATCAGTTGAAATTGTTGAGCGTATGGATGGGGAGGCGTTTTCGGAATTGGTTGGCAATGCCTGTTTTTTGGTGCTGCCTTCGGAGGGCTATTACGAAACCTTTGGGATGGTCATTATCGAGGCGTATGCGCGCGGTGTGCCGGTATTGGTCGCTGGGATTGGCGTAATGCCAGAAATGGTGCGCGACGGTCAAACCGGGTTGTTGTTTACCCCCGGTGATGCCCATGACTTGGCAAAAAAAGCGCAATGGTTATGGGATAATGCTCAAGCTACCTCGCGCCTGGGTGCGCAGGCATTAGATTTCTATCGGGAGCGCTTTTCGCCTGAGAAAGCCTATGATAGCCTGATGCAAATATATCGAATGGCAATGTAAAATAGTCACAATGTATGCTTGGATTTTGAATGGATACAGCCGCTCATCGGGATATTGGCGGCTCATTTTGCGGGTACTGGTGGAAATCATCCGGCGGGTTTTGATCGCCCTGGGTGATCCGTCGTATCGAATTCGGTTGCGGGGAAATAAAATCGTCCTGCCAATTTCCCATAAGCTGCCTATTTATCTGGCGGATTACCCTTTTTATGATACGTTGCCGGGCCGGGTAGCAGATTTTATCCGCCAAAAGGAGGGGGTTCTACGTATGGTAGATGTGGGGGCCAATGTCGGGCACACGCTACTGAGTTGCTCCGCCAGTGATGCAGACCAATTCCTGGCGGTGGAGGCCAACCCTGTCTTCGCCGAATATCTGTTACGCAACACCCGCCACATGCCCGGTTGCTGCCTGGTGCAGGCCTATTGTGGGTCGGGGACGGGCGGGCGGGTTACGGCCAGTGTGGCAGCCGAGGGCGGTACCGCCCGGGTTGTTCCTTCGTCGCACGGGATCGAATTGCCGCGCTTCTCGCTCGATCAAATTATCAACAAACAAGCCCCATTCTCGCGGGTGAATTTCATCAAAGTGGATACGGATGGCAACGATTTTGATGTGCTGCACAGTGGCGATGATAGTATCGCCTCGCAGATGCCCACTATCCTTTTTGAATGTGACCCCTTTGATAACTCCAACTATTGGGATGATTTTGCGGCGCTGATGGCCGAATTCTCTGAGCAGGGGTACAAGACGGCGATCGTGTATGATAATTTTGGATATTTGTTCGCGGCGATTGAGTTGGCGCGCCTGGCAGATTTTCGATCGTTGTTGTATTACCAACTCATCAGCAGATTTGGATACTATGATGTGCTGATCTTGCCTCCCGAATACGCAGATGGGTTCTTGGCGTGTGAGCAACAATTTTTTCTCGAACATATTGCTGATGCAAAGCGGCGCGCTGCGGCTGAGCAGATCAGGTAGTTTTGCTGTGAATACAAAAATTTCGATTCGACGTGAGAATATCCTCGGGGTGAAGGTCAGCGCTATCAATATGGCGCAGGCGTTAGCCGCGATCGCGGCGTGGATCGAGGCCCGCCAACCGCATTATGTTTGCGTGACCCCCGCGCACGGCGTCATGGATTGCCAGCGCGCGCCGGCACTAAGGGCCATCTTTAACGCCAGTGGCCTGACAACGCCGGACGGCATGGCGATTGTCTGGCTGCTAAAGTTGCGCGGTCATCGCCATGTGGGACGCGTCTATGGCCCCGATTTGCTGCTGGCGGTTTGTGAGCGTTCCCTGAAGGAGGGCTGGCGACATTATTTTTATGGGGGCGCGCCGGGGGTGGCGGATGCCCTCGCCGAGAAGTTGACAGCGCGCTTCCCCGGTTTGCGCGTTGCCGGGACGCACTCGCCGCCTTTTCGCCCGCTGACTCCCGCTGAGGACGCAGCCATCATAGACGAGATCAATGCCTCGGGGGCAGATCTTGTTTGGGTAGGCCTCAGCACCCCCAAACAAGAGCGCTGGATGTCCACTCATCTGGGCGAAGTTTCCGCGCCTGTGATGGTCGGCGTCGGCGCGGCTTTCGATTTCCTTTCAGGCAACAAACCGCAAGCTCCGCGCTGGGTGCAGCGCTCCGGCCTGGAGTGGCTTTTCCGCTTGTTGACAGAACCGCGCCGCTTATGGCGTCGTTATGCTCAATACCCGCGTTTTTTATGGTTGGTGCTGGCACAAGCTCTTGGGTTGAAGCGGTATCCAGAATAGGGATAGAATAGAACTATGCTGCGCAAATTTTCGGTCAATTTCGCGATTTTATATATGCTGGTGGATGCCGCCCTGATCTTCTTGGCGATGTGGGTGGCGGTTGTCCTGCGCCCACTTTTTAACCCCTGGCAGTACGTGCAAGAAATCCCCGTTCCGCTCATTCTGCCGCCGCTGGTTTACCTGCTGGCGGTACTGGTGTGGATTTTGGTGTTATTGACGGTGGCCGTTTATGATGGGCGCAAGAATTTGCGGGTGGTGGACGAGTTGACCAATTTGACCATCGGGGCGGCAATTGCCTTTGTTTCGCTGGCGGGCGTGTTGTATCTCTCGTATCGCGAAGTTTCTCGCTTACTCTATTTGCTATTTGGCGCGCAAGCCTATGTGTATTTGCTGCTCTGGCGGCTGCTGGTGCGCCTGGTCTTGCGCTGGCGCGGGCGGGCCGGCGTGCAGACGCGCCGCGTCTTGATTGTCGGCGCCGGACAGATTGGTCAGGAACTGCGCCGCCAGTTGTTAGTGTACCCGTATTTTGGGTTAGAATTTGCCGGGTTTTTAGATGATGATCCTGCCAAAAAAGTGCAGGATGCGCCAGTGCTAGGGCCGGTGGATGAGACACGCCAACTTGCCCTGCAATTATCGGTTAGCGATGTTGTTCTGGCTCTGCCCCAAAGGGCCTATGCCCGCATTCATCAGTTGGTTGGCGAGTTACACGACTTGCCTGTCAAAGTGTGGGTGATTCCCGATTACTTTTCGCTGGCCTTGCACCGCGCCCAAATTGAAGAGTTGGCCGGGATCCCGCTGATCGATTTGCGCGCCCCGGCATTAAGTGAATACCAGCGGTTGTTAAAGCGGGTCTTTGATTTGTTGGTGTTGGCGGTGATTTTTGTGCCGGCCTGCTTGGTGATGGGGGGAATTGCCCTGGTGATCTGGCTGGATGATCCAGGCCCGGTGTTGTTCCGCCAAACGCGCCTGGGTGAAAATGGGCGTTTGTTCAAGATGTTTAAATTCCGCACGATGGTTGTTGGGGCAGAAGAAATGCAGCACCTGGTCGATGTGGTAGACGATGAAGGCCGCCCTTTGCACAAAGTTCCCAATGACCCGCGCCTCACCCGCGTGGGGTGCGCGCTGCGCCGCAGCAGCCTGGACGAATTGCCGCAACTCTTTAATGTCCTGAAGGGCAATATGAGTCTGGTAGGGCCGCGGCCAGAACTGCCGCATCTGGTCGCCAAGTATCAACGCTGGCAGCGAAAACGCTTCGCCGTTCCGCAGGGCGTTACCGGCTGGTGGCAGGTTAATGGTCGCAGCGATAAGCCGATGCACCTGCACACTGAAGATGATCTCTATTACGTACAAAACTACTCTCTGATGCTGGATATTAATATCCTCATTCGAACCATTTGGGTGGTGCTGCGCGGCAAGGGGGCCTATTAGACGATGAATCATCCCCACAGTCAAAGGCGTTATTGGATACAAGAAACGGTTCTTTTTCTTGTCATCTAGCCACCTGACACTTTAACAAAAGAATAGTTGATCGGCAGAGAAACACCGG
>CAYFMI010000081.1:0-19061 GCA_964344175.1 uncultured Anaerolineales bacterium | reverse complement strand
TACCAATAGGATTAAGGATTTCTCGCTGGCGCTCGAAATGACACTCGTCACTGGCGCTCGAAATGACAATGACAGTGGCTTGAGATTTCTCGCTGCTCCCTCGCCTCCGCAATGGGCCCAGACTCGAAATGGCGATAAAGCCTTAGAATAAGAGATCAAAAGAGAACACCATGCCAGATTTCCAACTCAAAGAATATCAGCAAGCCGCTCTTGAAGCTCTCAGCGATTACTACCGCGCCTGCCTGACCTTTAACGAAGCCGATACCGCCTTTTATTCCCTCACCAAGCGGCCCTATTCCCCGGTGAGGGAATTGCCCGGCTTACCCTATGTTTGTTTGCGCCTGCCGACCGGCGCGGGTAAAACTTTTGTGGCCTGCCATGCCATCAATCGCACCATCCGCGAATGCCTGCAAACCGACAATGGCCTGGTGCTGTGGCTGGTTCCCTCCAATGCCATTCGCGAGCAAACGCTAAATGCCCTCAAAGACCGCTCTCACCCCTACCGCCGCGCCCTTGATAGCGTGTTGGGCGGCGTCAGCGTGATGGATATTTCCGAAGCCCTATATCTTCCCCGGCCAACGCTGGATACTTCCACGGTGATAATCGTATCCACTATTCAAGCGTTTCGGGTGGACGATACCGAAGGCCGCAAAGTCTACGAAACCTCCGGCGCGTTGATGGATCATTTTTTGGGCGTTTCCAGCGCGGCTTTGGAAGGGTTGGAAACCATCAATGGGACTGCCACCCCCAAGTATTCCCTCGCCAATGTGCTGCGCTTGCGCCGTCCGATTGTGATTGTGGATGAAGCCCATAACGCCCGCACCGAATTGACCTTCGATGTTCTGGCGCGTTTCAACCCGGCCAGCATTTTGGAACTGACCGCCACGCCTGACACCGAAAAGAGTCCCAGCAATGTGCTCTATCAGGTATCGGCGGCGGAACTCAAAGCCGAAGATATGATCAAACTCCCCATTCTCTTGCAGTCCAGGGAGAACTGGCGCGAGTTGCTATCCGATGCCATTGCCCAACTGAATCAACTTGAAGCGCAGGCTCGCGACGAAGAAACTAATACCGGTGAATACATCCGCCCGGTGATGCTCTTGCAGGCACAGGCCAGGAGCAGTACCCAAGAAACCCTTACCATTGACGTTGTGCGTGATACCCTGGTTCAAGATTTCAATATCCCCGCCGCCCAAATTGCCCGGCATGGGCAGGGCTACAAGGAATTAGACGACACTGACATCTTGAAACCTGATTCTCCGGTGCGTTTCGTAATTACCGTTTCGGCGCTCAAAGAAGGGTGGGATTGCCCCTTTGCCTATGTGCTTTGTTCTGTAACCGAAATGCGTTCATCTACGGCCATCGAGCAAATTTTGGGGCGCATCATGCGCTTGCCTTCCGCCCGGCGTAAGCAGAACGGAGATCTTAATCAGGCGTATGCTTTCGCCGCCTCTGCTAACTTCATTGAAGTTGCCAACGCTCTCAAAGACGGCCTGGTGCAAAATGGTTTTGAACGCATCGAAGCGGAAAAGCTAGTCAAAGCACAGCAACTTGATTTAGGCTTTGCTGATCTGCCGATTTTCTCGCAGCAGCCGCAAACGGTCACAGTCGCCACTTCGGAAAAGCCAACTCTTGAAGATTTACCCCAGGAAACCGCCGAAAAAGTTGTTCTGGATGATGGCGGCGCGTTGGTCTTCACCGGCCCAATGGCTGAAGCAGATAAAGAAGCCCTCCAGCAAATCTACCAGACTAAAGAAGGTAAGGATGCGGTCGAAAAAGCTTTTGTAGAAAACCAGGCCTTGTATGATAGCCGCTCCCCGGCTGAACGGGGCGAAGTGTTCCGTGTTCCGGTTTTGGCGTACAAGCAAGGCGATTTTTTGGAGCAATTCGAGCAGACTCATTTCTTGGAACGTCCCTGGCGTTTGTCTCAGCAAGAAGCCGCTCTCACCGAAGAAGAATATCCATCTCTGCCCGCGGGAGCGCGTGCCGCCCAAATTGATATTACCGATCAGAGAACCTTGCAGGTCGAATTCGTTGCTACGTTGCATCGCCAAATGCGCCTTCTGGCTTCCGATCAGGGCTGGTCGGTCACGGAACTGGTCAATTGGCTGGATCGCACCATCCCGCACCCCGACATCATTCATAACGAATCCGCCCCCTTTATTCTGAATGTTGTACAAACCTTGATAGACCAGCGCGGCTTAAGTTTGGATCAATTGATCCACGATAAATATCGCTTGCGGCAGGCCGTCACCGCCAGGATCGAAAAGCATAGAAAAGCACAACACGCTGCCGCTTATCAAACCTTCATGTTCGATGATTCCCCCCTGGTTGTCACCCCGGATTTAGCTTTCACTTTCCCCGTAGATAAATATCCCTGCAAACCTTATCAAGGTGTGTATAAATTCCAAAAGCACTATCATTCTGATGTCGGCGATTTTGACAGCAATGAAGAACTGGAATGCGCTGCCTATCTGGATTCTTTGGGGCAAGTTGAGTTTTGGGTACGCAACCCCGCCCGCGGCTCGAAGGCTTTTTGGCTGCAAACTTCCACGGATCGTTTTTATCCCGATTTCGTTGGCAAGCTGAAAGATGGTCGTCATTTAGTGGTCGAATACAAAGGCGCTGACCGTTGGAGTAATGACGAAAATAGAGAAAAGCGCGATTTGGGCAAATTATGGGCCGGGCGCAGCGATGGACGGTGTTTGTTCGTGATGCCAAAAGGGAAAGATTTTAACGCGATCACTGCGCTATTGTAGCCAATGGGATATACCACACAACCATAAGAGCGGGGAACATTCGTATTCATAGAAAGCCTTCCAGGTGCGCGATTATTCAGTTGGTCAATCGGTTGCGCGCCTGCACAATTTGCGCCATGATCGCCAGGGCGATTTCTTCCGGCAAACGCCCCCCCAAATCCAGCCCGATGGGGCCGTGGATGCGGTCAAGCAGCTCCGCTCGGACTCCAGCATCCAGCAGACGTTGGCGGCGCTGAGCTTGGGTACGCTTACTCCCCAGCGCGCCGATATAGAAAACCTGGCTGTCGAGAGCAGCCATCAAGGCCGGGTCGTCCAGTTTCGGGTCATGGGTCAGGGCGGCAACAGCCGTTGAGGCGGTCAACCCAAGATCAGCCAGGGCTTTGTCGGGCCAGGCTGCAATGATGCGGTCGGCATGGGGAAAGCGGCTGGTATTAGCAAACACCTGACGGGGGTCTACGACCACAGTCTTGTAGCCCAGCGTTTTTGCCAGTGCCACTAACGGGATGGCAATATGCACCCCGCCGATAACCACCAGGGCAGGCGGCGGCGTCTGTAAGTGCACAAAGAATTCCAACGCTTCAGAAGAAGTGCTGCCCACAGGTATTTGCTGGCTAAATGCAGAATCTTCGGTAAAGGCCGCTTGGGCACACTCCACCGCCCACCGATCAAGCTCCAGCCCCAGGCCCCCGAAGCGGCTCCCGTCTTCGTGGACGAAAACATCCAGACCGAGTTTAGTGTACGGGCCGCGTACCGCCATCACCGCGGCAACTTTCTTCCCATCCTTTTGAGCATTTTTCCAGTCTTCGAAACGGGAGTAATCATAGGGACGCACAAAGACATCGACGTGCCCGCCGCAGGCCAGCCCAACTTCCCAGGCGGTTTCATCGCTGACTCCAAAATGGAGCAGCTGTGGTATACCCTCCTTGATCACTTGTAGTCCTGTTTCGACGACGGCTCCCTCAACACAGCCGCCGCTGACCGATCCGATCATCTCACCCTGGCGGTTGACGGCCATACAAGAACCGACACCGCGCGGCGACGAACCCCAGGTTTGGATGACAGTCGCCAGGGCGATCGTTTGATCCTGCGAAAGCCAGTTTTCGATTTGGGCGCTAATATCAAACATCTGCCTCGCTCCCTCGGTCTTTGGGGATTATTTTTTCGCGAGCGGCACTCTTTGCGCTAGAGTCTGCCAATGTCTTCAAACCAGAGGGTTGGATTAGCATAAATGAAATCATACATCATTTGCTTGCATTCGTCCAAATCGAGGTTGATGACTTCAACACCGTTGGCGCGCATGAAGTCGGGCGCGCCGCCGAAGGTCTCGCTCTCACCAACGATGACCTTCTTAATGCCAAACTGCACCACCGCCCCGGCACACAAATTGCAGGGCATTAGCGTTGAATACAATACCGCATCGCGGTAGGAGCCAACCCTCCCGGCGTTTTGCAGGCAGTGAATTTCAGCATGCATGATGGGGTCATTATCCTGTACGCGGCGATTGTGGCCGCGCCCGGAAATTTGACCATCTTTAACAAGGACAGAACCGATGGGGATGCCCCCTTGGCCTGCACCCTTGCGCGCCTCTTCAATGGCGGCTTTCATGAAATCATCCATCTATTTTCTCCTTCCTTCCTTTGATCTAATGTAGAGTATATTGGTCTATTTTACAACAATTTACTCATCACGCACATAATCATTAACCGAATGCGAATGCCCTGACCCAAAAATGAAAATGCGGAGCGCCAGGCGCTCCGCATTTTCATCTTCGCCATCTCAGGCTCAGGCGGCTTTTTGAAGCAAAGCCAGTAATCTCTTCTTATCGGCAGGAATATCGTGAACGCGCACGCCGACGGCATCGTAAATGGCGTTGAGGATGGCCGGAGCCGTTGCCAGCGAGGGCGCTTCGGCAAAACCCTTTGCCCCCAGCGGCCCTTCAGGATGCGGCATCTCCACCAGAGCCGGGATAATCTCGGGGGTCATCTCGGCATTGGGCAGACCGCACTTGCGCAGCGTATTGGTCAGGTTGACACCCTGCTCAACAACAAATTCTTCTGAGAGGGCGTACCCCAACCCCATAACCACCCCGCCGTGAATCTGGCCTTCGACAGCGGCCTGATTGAGTACTTTGCCCAAGTCGTTGGCCGAAATGACTGTGAGCACTTTGGTCTGGCCGGTTTGGGTATCCACTTCGACAACGGCCACCTGGGTATTGTAGGCATAGCACCAGTGAGTGGCACGCGACTCAAACTGCGGGGTTCCAAAATGACTGGCTTCATCTTCCAGCAGGGCTGCTGTTTCGCCAGGGTTGTAGGTCTTCTCGACGACGAATTTCTCACCCAAATCGGAGATGGGAATGGCATTGCCGTTTTCTGGGTCGATGATTTTGTCACCGTCAAACTTGAGGCGGGCGGGTTCTTGCTCGAGGAGTTCGGCGGCGCGGCTGAAGATCTCGTCCCGCAGGGCGCGCGTCGCCATGACGGTGGCATTGCCGGTCATGAAGGTCTGGCGGGAGGCGGTGGTGGGGCCGGTCGGCGGGGTGAGGGCGGTATCTGGCCCGATGATAGTGATGTCATCCACAGCCACACCCAACTCGGTGGCGACAATTTGAGCAATGCCCGAATAAGCCCCCTGCCCGTACTCATGCTGGCTGTGGCGCAAAGAGACCTTGCCTTCAGCCGTCAACTCGATGATCGCCCCGGCGCTTTCGGGGAGGCCGTGACCAAAACCGATGTTCTTCACTGCCGAAGCCACCCCCCAGCCGATCTTTTTCGTGCCGTTGGTGGAGGGTAATGCCAGCGTTTGGAATTTCTCTCTCGCCGCGACAACCGTCTCCTTAATCGAGACCACCCCAGCCGGGAGAATATGATCCGCCGCAGTGGGCATATCCACATCCAGGCCGTTGATCAGGCGCATCTCGAAGGGATCAATCCCCAGATGGCGGCCAATTTCATCGAATTGCTGTTCAATAGCCACCGCCACCTGATTGACGCCAAAACCGCGCATTGCGCCGCACAGCACATTGTTGGTATACCAGGCTTCTCCCTTCAGCCGCAGGTTGGGCACATAATACGGCCCGGCGCCAAAGACGAGGGTGTTTTCCAGCACGTCGAAGCTCAGCGACATATAGGCCCCGGCATCCAGGATAACCTTGGCCTCAATTGCCAGGATGCGGCCATCGGCATCGGCGCCGGTCTTGTAGTGCATCCAGGCCGGATGACGCTTGACATGCACACGCAGTGATTCTTCTCGTGAGAGCACCATCTTGACCGTTTTGCCGGTCAGCAGTGCGCCGAGGGCGAGATGCTGTTCGAGAATCATATCTTCTTTTCCGCCAAAGGCGCCGCCCATGGGGAGCTGCACGACGCGGATTTTCTCCTCCGGCAGCGCCAAAATTTCAGAAAGCTGAGTGCGCACATCGAAGGCGCATTGGGTGCCCATTTTGAGTACCACGCCGCCATCCGGAGCCGGGTAGGCAATGCCCGACTCTGGCTCCATAAAACCATGCTCAATAAAAGGCGTGGTGTAATCGCCTTCCACAATCACAGCACATTCGTTGAAGGCTGCATCTACATCGCCGCGGTCAATGGCAGCGTGATGGGCCAGGTTACCTTTTTCGTGCACTTTGGGGGCGTCGGGCTTGGCGGCTTCCTGCGGCGAAAAAACACCGGGCAGCTCGCGGTACTCAATTTTGATCGCAGCTAGCGCTTCGGCTGCAATCTCCGGCGATTGGGCAAAAACCGATGCCACCGCATCGCCGATATAGCGAGTTTTCTCGGCGGCGATGGCCGGTTGATCGCGAATGACGATGCCGGCCTGATTTGCTCCGGGGATGTCTTTGGCCGTGATGACAATTTCTACGCCTTCCAGCCCTTCGGCTGCTGAGGCATCAATCTTCACGATTTCGGCATGCGGGTACTCGGCCCACAAGATCTTACCGTGCAGCATTCCTTCCTCAACAATGTCATCACCAAAAAGGGTCACGCCGGTGACCAACCCCAGGGCATCGCGGGTCAGCAATGTGGAGCGCACCTGATCGCCCTCCGGGGCAATCGGCGGAACGGCCTGCCCCTGACGGAGCATCGACCCGGCGTTTTGCACGGCATCCACGATATTGACATAACCGGTACAACGGCAAAGGTTGTTATTCTGCTTGAGGGCGGCTTTGATCTCGCCGTCTGCGGGATCGGGATTCGCATCTAATAAGGCCTTGGAGGTCATTATCATGCCCGGGGTGCAGAAACCACACTGCACTGCGCCCCGCTCTACAAACGTATATTGCAAAGGGTGTAAATTCCCATCCTGTGCCAGGCTCTCAATGGTTTCGACGGCAGCGCCATCTGCCTTCATCATTTTTACCAGGCAAGCCCGGCGCACTTTGCCATTCATAATGATTGTACAAGCGCCGCAATGGCCGCTATTACACCCGTTCTTCGTGCCGGTCAAACCCAGATAATTGCGCAAGAATTCCATCAGACTCATTTTTGGAGCAACACTAGCCTGCACCGGCTGACCATTTACCGTTAATTCAATTGTAATTTTTTCTGACATGAAAGAGCCTTTCCGCGAAGGAATGGCAATCCCTGAAAAGGTGTCAGGTTGATAAATAGCCCTATCGGGACTGCCATTCCTATTATTCTAATTACCACTTACGAGTTTCGATCAGTTGGGTCATCTGCTCCTGATCGACCAGCTTGCCGTGGCTGATGACATACACCGGGGCTTCGTGATAGCGCAGGGCTTCAAGGACGTCGGGCTGATCGAGGACGACAATATGCGCGGGCGCGCCGACCTTGAGTTCAAATTCCAGGCCAATGGCTTGGGCCGCTTTGGTGGTGATCATGTCATAGAGCACTTCCATCTCCTGGCGGGTGGTCATCCATAGCAGGTGAACGGCCAGGAAGGCCACTTCGAGCATGTTATTGCGCCCAAAGGGATAGTAGGCATCGGAGATGTCATCCATACCCAGGCACACGAGGACGTCTTCTTCCATTAACTCGCGTACACGGGCGTGCAACGGACCGGTGTGCGGATCGGTAACCACGCCCATTTGGGCCTGCTTGAGCAGGGCGGCCAGTTTTTGCAGGTAAGGCTTGGGGTACATCGACATGGCGCGGGCGTGATGTGCCAGCGAGCGTCCCTGCCAGCCGCGCTGGATCGTCTCGAGGGCCATGTTCTCAATCGAGCGCAAGCCGGGATCTCCGGCATCGTCCACCAGCATTGAGACGGGCTTGTCGAACTTTTCGGCGATTTCGAAGCAAACGCGCACATGCTCGGCAATATCGGCGTCGGTGTACTCAATCCAGGGGATGCCGCCAACCACGTCGGCGCCCAATTCCATGGCTTCATACATTAATTCTTTAGCCCCGGGTTCGCGCACTATGCCATCCTGAGCAAAGGCCACCACCTGAATATCGACAATACCCTTGAATTCTTCGCGGGCGCGCAGCAAAGCCTTGAGGCCGATCAATTTGGCCTTGTTATCCACATCGGCAAAGGCGCGTGTGTGGGTACAGCCATATTTGGCTGAGAGCGCCATGGCTTTGCGCACATTCTCAATGATCCAGGACTCGTCATAGCTTTCCTTAACGCGCGCTGCCAGCTCGATGGCGGTCATGGCCTTGCCCATATCCGCCCCGTGATAATCTTTGAGCGCCAATTCGTCCATCATTGGCAGGGTGTAAACCTTGCACAAATGCAGGTGCGTGTTGGCATAGGCTTCGGTCACCAACATGCCCTGGGCATCGAGGACGGTTATAGCGTCACCGGTCAGATTTTCTTCAAGCGCGGCAATGACCCCATCGGCCACGCCAATATCGAAGCGTTTTTCTGGCTGGCCGCGCAACTGACAGTTTTTTATCAAAATATCGAATTTTGCCATCGTTGGATCCTTTCTTATGTTGGATTGCTTATCTCGCTGATGAATATTATTCCCGGCGATACGGTTTCAATAAAGCTGCCGGGTAGGATGCTTGCCGCCCGGCAATGACCAGGGCAATGATGGTGACAATGTAGGGCAACGCTAAAAAGGTCTCATAGGGGATGGGCAGTTGCAAGCCCATAGCCTGGAGGCGCAATTGAAGCGCATATGTGCCCCCAAAGATGAGCGAACCGAGCATCACCTTAGCGGGATTCCAGTTCCCGAAGATCACCAACGCGATCGCCACCCAGCCGCGCCCGGCAATAATGCCGTGCGTAAAGGCGCCCAACTGTGAGAGCGAAAGAAAGGCCCCGCCCATCGCCATCAGGCCGCCGCCCATCGCCAGCACAATATAGCGAATGCGAAAGACATTGATCCCGGCGGCGTCGGCGGCTTCGGGGTTCTCGCCAACGGCGCGCACCTTCAGGCCAAAGCTGGTGCGGTACATCACCCACCAGGCCAGCGGCACAATCACCAGGAAGGCAATATACGTCAGCAAGTACTGATTCAAAATCGTCCCCAAAATTGGGACATTTTCCAGAGGCGTAAGCTGCTCGAAAGGCGGAATTGAAGGCGGGGTGGCACGCCCACCATAGTTCAGGCGGAAGGCATACAGGGCCAGGCCGCTCGCCAGCAACGTGATCCCTAATCCGGAGACATGCTGGTTGACGCCCAACGTCACCGAGAGGAAGGCCATCAACAACCCCAGCAACATCCCGATCAGAATAGCGCCCAGCAGCCCCGTCCAAAGAGAGGCGGATAGATCGGCAATATAGAAGCCTACAAAGGCGCCCAAGAACATGGTGCCTTCAATCCCCAAATTCAACACCCCGGCACGCTCGGCGAAGGTCTCACCGATGGCGGCTAATAGAATAGGTGTGGCGACCCGTAAAGTCGCCGCAGTTAAGGTAGCAATGAATAAGGCAATAACCATCATGCCCTCCGTATGCGGTAGCGTTGCAACAGGAACATACCCAGGATCACCAGGAGCATGGTAGCCTGAGTGACTTCACCCAGATATACCGGAACACCCAGCGCCCGGCTGACCGTTTGCGCACCGGTCTCCACTAGGCCAAAGAACAAAGCCGAAGCTGCCACGCCCAGGGCGTTGAGGCCGCCCATCGTAGCGATGATAATGCCGGTATAGCCATACCCCGGCGAGAGTTCACCGATCAGGTGGTATTGGATTCCGGCCACCTCGACATACCCGGCGATCCCGGCGATACCGCCGCTGATCAACGCGGCAATCAATACCGTTCGCTGCACGTGAATACCGGCGAAACGAGCACCCTCCTTGCCCAAGCCAACAGCACGCAACTTCAACCCGAAGCTGGTGCGGGTAAGAATAAACCAGACAACGGCCACAGCAGCCAGCGCAATGACAAAGCCAAAATGCAAGCGCGAGCGCGCTACCAATTGCGGCAAACGCGTCGCTTCGGCGATTTCGGGCGATTGCGGCCAGCCCGATTCGGGGTCGCGCCAGGGGCCGTTGAGGATGGCGCTGATAATGAAGAGAATGATCGAATTGGTCAGCAAAGTGGTGACAACTTCATCAACATTAAGATACACCCGCAGCAAGGCCGGGATGAGCGCCCACAGCATCCCGGCGACAAAACCACCCAGAAGCATCAGGAGAATTGCCACAGGGGTAGAAACCCCATCCAGCACCGTGCCCAGCCAGGCCGCCGCCAGCGCTCCGGCATAGAGCTGCCCTTCGGCGCCAATATTGTAATATCCGGCCACAAAGGCCACCGTCACAGCTATCCCTGTCAGGATCAACGGGGTCGATTTGACCAACACTTCGAGGAAGCTGACCCGCCCGGACAGCGGATCAATCAGGAAATAGTAATAGGCCTCGAAGGGATTGGCTTTGCCCCAGAGAATCAACCCGGAGGTCAGTATGAAGGTGACCAACAGCGTGATAACGGGGATCAACCCGCGAAACCAAAGCGGCGCACCGGTCTTTTCGAGTTTAAACTTCGGTAACGGCATCGTTATTTTCCTTTATCACGCCAGACATCAGCAGGCCCAAGCGCTCCACATCGGCATTTTGTACCGGCAGAACGCCGACGATTTCGCCTTCGTAGATGACCGCAATACGGTCTGATAGGGCCATGATTTCATCCAAGTCTTCCGAGATCAGCAGCACAGCCGCGCCACGCTGGCGCTGCTCCAGCAACTGGTTGTGAACATATTCCGTAGCCCCAACATCCAGCCCGCGAGTGGGCTGCGGGGCAATAATCACATCGGGATGATTCGCCAGGACACGCGCCAGAAGCACTTTTTGCAAATTGCCGCCGGAGAGTGTGCGGGCACGATCGGACGGGCGGGCTTTAATCTGGAATTGTTCGATTAAATCTTCGGCGTGTTTTTTAATCGCCTTCCGATCCAGCACCCCGCGCCGGGTGAAGCTGGTCAGATGTTCCATAACCATATTATCGGAAACCGTGAGTTCCCCCACCACACCAGCATGGCGATCTTCGGGAACACGTCCAACCCCCGCTGCAGTCATTTGTGAGGGGGAAGCTCCGCTCATATCTTTGCCGTTTACGAGAATTTGCCCGCGGGTGGGCATGCGTGTTCCGCAGAGCGTTTCGGCAAGTTCTTTCTGCCCGTTACCGCCCACTCCGGCAATGCCTAAGATTTCACCGGCATTAACAACAAAAGAAACATCGTCGAGTGCCCTCAGGTCACGATCATCATCAGCGCAGAGGTTCCACACTTCGAGCACCGGCTGAGAGGCCACCGCCTCACCGGAGCGAGTCACACCAAAGGTTTCGCGGCCAACCATCATGCGGGCCAGTTCGCCAGGAGTCGTTGAGGCGGTATCAATGGTGGCAATCCCGGCGCCATCGCGTAAGACGGTTACCCGGTCGCTGATGGCCATCACTTCGTTAAGCTTATGGGAGATAAAAATCACCGAGATGCCTTGCTCACGCAGTTTCTTGAGGATTTCAAATAAAGCATCGACCTCCTGAGGAACCAATACGGCGGTGGGTTCATCGAGGATCAATACCCGGGCCTCGCGAAACAGCGCCTTGAGAATTTCAACGCGTTGTTTCTGCCCAACTGAGAGATGGCGGACAATGGCGGTTGATTCAATTTCGATACCAAATTTTTTTGCAGATTGGGCCACTTCGAACTCGATGGCCTTCATATCCATGCGCAGGCTTTCGCGGTATCCCATTACTACATTTTCTGCAACGCTAAACGGAGGCACTAAGGCAAAGTGCTGGGTAACCATACCAATGCCCAGTGCAATTGCATCGCGCGGCGACCCTATTGAGACAGGTTGACCATCAATGTTGATCTCACCGCTGTCTGCTCGATACAAACCAAAAAGAATCCGCATCAGGGTTGTTTTTCCAGCGCCATTCTCCCCCAACAAGGCATGAATCTCACCTTTGCGTAATTGAAAGTCTACATTGGCGCTAGCGATGACATCGCCAAATTGTTTGGTGATCTGGCGCATTTCGACTACGTGCATAAGGCCTTCCTTATCTATTTTTTTTACCGCAGAGACGCTGAGAGCGCAGAGTTTATTAAACTATGAAAGAGAAATCCAAGATGGACTGCGTTATTTTTGGAATTTGATTCTCTTTTTATTTATCTGCTCCGCGTACTCTGCGTCTCCGCGGTTTAAACTTGCACCAATGGTAAGGGACACAATTCCATCATGAAATCGTGTCCCCTAACTTTCTACACTAATTCGAACCGGCAGGAGTGGCTTCGTCAATATCCACGCGGAACAGGCCATCGAGAATTTCCTGTTGACGTTGTTCCACTAATGCCAGAATATCAGCCGGGATATTGCTTTCCATGCCATGATAAGGGGCCAGTGAAGCGCCGCCTTTTGCCATCATGCTGAAGTCCTTGAGGTCCTGCGAGGTAAAGGAACCCGCAACCACCTGATCGATGACATAATTCACGGTCGGATCCATATTCCAAACCGGGCTTGAGAGCACGCTCTCGGGGCCAAGTTCATACTGGTCGCTCATGTTGCCAAAGGAGTAGAGACCATTCTCAGAAGCAGCTTCGATGACACCGAAGCGTTCGGCGAAGAGCACATCGGCACCGGCATCGACCTGAGAGAGGGCAGCTTCTTTGGCAGCGGCAGGATCAAACCAACTGTTGATGAAGGTCACCAGCACGGTCGCATCGGGGTTGACTTCCTTGACACCCTGAATGAAGGCGTTGACGATGCGATTGACCTCAGGAACAGGATGCCCGCCAACGACACCAATGACACCTGATTCGGAAACACCACCGGCGATCAAACCACACAGGTAGGCGGGTTCGTGAATCCAGTTATCAAAAACAGCGAAGTTGTCACCAGCCGGGCCATAGCCCGAACCGAAGACGAAGGCAATTTCGGGGTAATCCGAAGCCACCCGACGGACGGCTTCTTCATTGCCGAAAGCATCGCCGAAGATAGCATCTGGTTTGCTTTCTTCGGCAACCTCACGCAGAACGCGCTCCATGTCACCGGCATAACCAATATCATCGGTGTACTCGTAAGTGATCCGGCCTTCCTCGGCAGCTTTTTGCAGCGCTTCGTGAATAACACCATCCCACGGCTCTTCAATGGCCGTAGCAAAAGCAGCATACACAAAAGGCACTCCCGAATCTTCAACTTCGGGCGCAGCAGCAGGCGCACAACTGGCAACAACCACAGCCAACACCAAAACAGTTAGCACTACAGATAGACGTTTGATAGACATTCCTTCCTCCTGATTAGTAGTTCGATAAGAATAAACGTAACGGATAGAGAATATCAAATTTTAGCGCGGCAACCTCCTTTCACTACATATAGTTATGATGTGGATTTGCAGACAAAAATCTCCAGTACAAAAGACCTTAGATCATTACAATATCTAAGGTCTTTTGCGCAATTCTGGTTAGACCATCACTTCATCGGGCAAACGCATGGTCTCGTTGGCTTTTACAATTTCATCCGGAACGTCAAAATTGAGATCGGCGCCTACCATTTGGCGCACGTAATTTTTAATTGAGACATCCCAATATTTCTTGGTGACATAGTACACGCGCGCCCCGCCGAGTTCGTGTTGCACTTCAGGCCAGGGGTAGCTGGGCTGGGCCATGCCAACGCCCCAGCGTTTCCAACCATTGTAGCTTTCGTAAGTTGCCCACCATTCTTGGTTACCCAAAATTTCGAAGCCGTAGTACGCCTTAGCATAATACATAATCGCGCCAATGCGCAAGCCTCTCATCAGGGCCATAGTATGCAGGCTGATGTTGATCTCCTGGCTCATCAGGCGGCCATTCGCCAGACCAGCCCATTCGCCATCTAGAATACCCACTAAGGTATATGGATCTTTCAATCGTTTTCGATACCAGCCGGCCAATTCTGCATAAACACGAGCGCCAACGACATCATAGAAGTCATGTGTGGATTGCATCACTTTCATGACGTAATCCATCATCATGGGGGCCTCATCCAGGCGCGCTTCACGAATGTAGAGTGTACGGCCATCTTTGAGTTCAATCGTAGCTCCAGGCCAGGGTTTCAAATCCATGGGTGGGGCTTGTAGAATAGGTTCGATCTCTTCTACATCAAAAGTAACTTGGGGGCGGCTAACTTCACATGGTGGTTCGAGTCTCATCGATAAATCTCCTTTTGAATTGAAAAATTTTAATAAGATTACGCAGATTCACCCAAAAAATCTTAAAAAGATCTCATCAACTGCGCAATTCCTACCGACATGATTTCGTGGATTTCGGCTTAGAGCAAAACCCGGTCTACGCCATATTGGCCGCGCTGAGTTTGTCCAACCGGGCCACATGACCGGGGTCTACCGCGTCGCCATATTTGGTTTTGGGCATCCCCGCCTTCTTCGCCATGAGTTCTTCGTACCGATCATCTTCGACGAAGGCGACGCAACGTCCAATGCTGGCTTCGCCATCGACAAAGCGCCAGGGGAAGAAACCTAATTGGACACGCTGATTAAGCAGCAAGTCAATATCACCGCCCAGGCATTCCGCATGGATGATGCCGTGCGGGAACATGGCGATGTGCATGAACTGATATTTGCTATCGTCATAGAATTCTTCGAGCGATTTGCCAAATTTCTTCTGGAAAACCTTCTCGGCTTCGCGCGCCTGCCGCGGCATCCAGTTGCGGATGATGGTATTCATGGGGTGGTCGGCGCTGCCACAATCGACACCAATCCAGCGCAATTTTTTGGCAATCGCCCAATCGGCAAATTCGCGGTCGGGACCGGGGTGCTTGACCATATAGCGCACTTCATCGGCAGTATCATGATCCCAACCGAAATGATGGTAGCCGGTATGGATGATGAGAATATCACCTTCGCGAACCTCGACACGCTCTTCGATCATTTGACTGGTGTAGACATCATAATCACCGGCGACATCGCTCAAATCGACGATCACGCCATCACTGACCAGGAAATCCATATCCAACTCCGCCATATCTTTCCCCGGCGTGTAGAAGTGAATCTCGCCGTCAAGATGGGTACCCAGATGATTTGAATGAGTCAAAAGCTGCCCATTGGCCCCGTTAGGCGCCAGGCGTTTAAAATATTTCACCTGGAGGGGTTCATAGGTCGGCCAGGGCGGGGTTCCCACACCGAGGGGAATTGTCAGATCAATTACTTTCATAGGTTCTCCTTAATTACGAAACAATCGATATAGCTGGATCCTATCTAAAATGCACCAGATAATAATGCTAACACAACCCCACCGGCAATAACACTGCCTAGTTGACCGGCTGTATTTGCCCCCATGGCGTGCATGAGCAAGAAATTCTCATAATCATATTCCTGCCCCACTCGCTGTACGACGCGCGCCGACATTGGAAAGGCGCTAATACCAGCGGCACCGATTAATGGATTGAATTTTCCGCCAGATAAGAGATAAAGCAATTTACCAAATAAAATGCCGCCAGCCATATCAAAGACAAAAGCAAACAGTCCCAGAACTAAGATGTAAAATGTTTCCATGCGGATGAAAGCATCACCCGTCATCGAGGAGCCTACTGCCAGCCCCAGAAAGATGGTCGTGATATTGGCAAGCTCATTTTGTGCGGCTTTGCTAAGGCGGTCTACGACGCCCGATTCGCGCATCAGATTACCGAACATAATTGTGGCAATCAACGGCGAAGCCACCGGCGCAATCAACGAAACGAAAATAGTCACGATGATCGGGAACAATACGCGGGTGGTTTTCGATACTTCACGCTGGCTGTAGGGCATGCGAACTTTGCGCTCTTTATCTGTGGTGAGCAAACGCATGATCGGGGGTTGGATGATCGGCACCAACGACATATAACTGTACGCGGCAACGGTGATTGGAGCCAACATGTCGGGTGCAAGGCGGGCAGCCACAAAAATGGCCGTCGGCCCATCCATTGTGCCGATCACGCTGATCGAACCCGCTTCTTTGATGTCGAAACCCAAAACCAGCGCCAATAGCAAAGTCACAAAAATGCCGATATGCCCGGCTGCGCCCAAAAAAGACATTTTTGGGTTTTCGAGCAGCGGGCCAAAGTCGGTCATTGCACCCAGGCCAATAAACAACAACAATGGGAAGAGTTCTGTCTCAATGCCTATGCGGTAAAGAGTCCCCAACAAACCATGCTCACCTGAAATTCCGGTCAGCGGTAAGTTGGTCAATATGGCGCCAAACCCGATTGGCAATAACAGCATCGGCTCATAATCCTTGGCAATGCCGAGATAAATCAAGACACCACCAGCAAGAATCATGAGCGCCATCTTCCAGGTTAGAAGTGTGGGAGCTAAAAATAGTTGAAGAATGCTATCAATATCCATTCATTTCTCACTTGAAGGTAACCAAAACTTCGCCATACGATACCGCCTGCCCCCGGGCAACATGGACATCTCCGACCACACCCTCACGCGCCGATCGGATGGCATTCTTCATTTTCATAGCTTCCAATGAACATAATTCTTGTCCGGTACTCACCTGATCGCCAGGCTGAACATAGACATCGATGATGTCACCCGGCATCGGTGCTACGACGTTGTTGCCGCCAAAGTCGGTTTCGGGTGATGGCTTGGCGGGGCGCGGCGCTACAGGGGCTGCCTGAACAACGACAGGGCGAGGAGGCTCTTGCACCACCGGCTCAACAACAACTGTCTCGTTTATGCTGACTTCGAAAGTTTGTTCGCCAACTGTAGCCAGGATCGGGCTGGCTGCCAGATCTTGAATCTCAACCAAGTATTCTTGCCCCCCAACAGTGACACTCACTTGCTGCTTGTTTGTACTCATCACCAATATTTCCCTTTCCAAATCTCACCGGAAGCGATAATGCCCCGGAGGTTTTTCAAGTAATTTACCCAACCCACTCTGGCGTTTTTGTCGAGAAAGGAGATGCCCCACTGCCACGGCAACCGCGACAATGGCGTCAGTATCAGCTGCTTGATCTGGTACGGCCGCTTCTCCTGCATCGGAACTTTTTGCCGAGGCTGCGGCAGGCGTATCCTGAAAGATCTTTCCCAAGGCATCAATCATCAAGGCCAGCAACCCCAACGCAAGGAACAGGATCACCATCCCTATGCCAAAGATATACAACCCAAGGTCGATATTATCCATAGTAAACCCTCCTCAAGATGAGGCTACAAAGGAATGTTGCCATGCTTCTTCGCTCGCGTGGTAACTTTCTTGTCTTTGAGTAGCTCCAATGCTGCAATCAGGCGCGGGCGGGTTTCTGCAGGAATCAATATCTCATCCACATGCCCGCTGGCAGCCGCAGAATAGGGTTTGCCGAATTTTTCTTTGAATTCGGCAACGAATTCACTGCGCACTTCTTCGGGATTTTCAACTTTCTTAAGCTGTTTGGAATAGAGGATATTCACTGCACCATCTGCGCCCATGACGGCAATTTCAGCCGTCGGCCAGGCGAAGACTAAATCGGTGCGAATGTATTTGCTGCTCATGACAATATAGGCGCCGCCATAGGCTTTGCGAGTGATGACAGCAATCTTCGGCACCGTGGCTTCAGAATAAGCGTAGACAATTTTTGCCCCGTGCCGGATGATGCCGCCATGCTCTTGCTTGACGCCGGGCATAAACCCTGGGGTATCCACCAGCGAGACGATGGGAAAATTAAAGGCATCGCAGAAACGAATGAAGCGGGCAATTTTATCCGAAGCATCGATGTCGAGAATCCCAGCAATGGCCAGGGGCTGATTGGATACCACACCCACTGCCTGACCATGCAGGCGGGCAAACCCCACCAGGGCGTTGGGGGCAAAGTTCTCATGCACGGGGAGGAAACTGTCCTCATCAAAGATCATTTCGATTACGGCGCGCATGTCATAGGCTTCAGAGGGGTCGGTTGGGACGATCGAATCCAGGCGGGCATCCTGACGCCAGGGATCATCCTCAGGGGTTACCGCCGGGGGCATTTCTGCATTATTCGACGGAAGGTAGCTGACTAATCGGCGGGTGGTATGGATGGCATCATCTTCGGAGGATGCCGCAAAATGGGCCACGCCGCTGACCGTGCTATGTACCCCGGTGCCTCCCAGCGATTCGAGATCGACCTTTTCACGGGTCACCGTCTCGATCACTTTCGGGCCGGTAATGAACATATGGCTGGTATCCTGGGTCATAATCACAAAATCGGTTAATCCCGGAGAATAGACCGATCCGCCTGCGCAAGGCCCCAACATGACACTGATTTGGGGGATGACACCGCTGGCTTGGGTGTTGCGCCAAAATAGCTCAGAGTAGGCTGCCAGGCTATAAACCCCCTCTTGAATACGCGCCCCCACCGAGTCCATAATGCCGATCACCGGCACACCTGAGTCCATAGCCAGATCCAAAATCTTAGCGACCTTCTGGCCCTGTACCTCAGAGAACGACCCGCCTAAAACGGTGAAATCTTGCGAGTAGACACAAACCATGCGGCCATCAATTTTGCCAAAGCCTACCACTACACTGTCGCCGGGAATTTGTTGATCCCCCATGCCAAAATTGGTGTGGCGGTGTGTCCAATAAGCATCCACTTCCAGGAAGCTGCCTTCATCCAGTAATTGATGAACGCGCTCACGGGCAGTCTGCTTACCCTTGGCATGCTGCGAATCGATTCGCTTCTGGCCTCCCCCTAACTCGATCTGATGTCGCGTATCTCGTAATTCGGTAATTAGTGCTTTGTGTTCGTCGCTCAAAATAGCCTCCCCAACGGAATGTGTTCACAACTTGTCATAATATTCACCTTTGAAAGCATCATTATGCGGGTTACGAAATTCGCTGTGGGGTCAGCCACGCGGGATACGTAAACCCAAGATTAGTTGTCTGACAAATAGTGTAATCGGTTCATAATTTGTTTGTCAATCTAACAAATATCACATTCAAAACCAATATAGTGCATCATC
>CAYFMI010000080.1:0-19146 GCA_964344175.1 uncultured Anaerolineales bacterium | reverse complement strand
AGGCTATGGCATCGTGCCAGCTGACGTTGACTACCGGGTGGGTCTCTTTGCCGGATGGGATTTTGCCATCCGGCCAATGGGAGGGCGCGCTGCGCTCGGCGGTTGTGATAAAAGCAGCGTACTGTTCATTCGTCACTGGCGTTTTGCCAATGAAGTATTCGGGCAGATGCAGCCGGTGTTGGGGCTGCTCGTTACTGTGGGCATTTTTATCTTTCTCCGTATCGCTGCCCATCAGGAATTCCCCGGCGGGGATGCGGATGAGTTCCATCTTCAGGGGAGTGGTAATGCTCAAGCGGTTGGCGTATCTCACCTGTATTTTTGCTTCGGCCTGGCGGTGCAATTGCTCGCCGCTTTCGGCGATGGCGGTGATGGTCACTTTTTCTGCCTGCTGACCGGCTTCAGAGTATGTTTGGCCGTAGGTAATCTGCCGCTCTGCGCGCATGGGCAGGTCGAAGGGGTCTTCCAACAGTGTGCGGCCGCGGCGGGCCATCACCTGATGCAGGTTGGCGCCGCCATTGTTGCGCAGGGAGAGCGTCCAGGATACGGGCTTTTTGGGTTCAATTTCCTGGGTGTCTGGGGCAAGCTGTGCATCGAAGCCGGGGGCCTGCTCCACGATGACAAAACCGCGCCCTTCTTCGTGCAAGCCCGACCCGAATAGTCCGACTTTTTCAGAGCGTTCGCCAATCTCCCCGTAGGTGCGTGAGAAGGTGCATTGACGCTGCTCATGGGGTGCGAGATCGAACTCATCCAGAATGGTGCGCTGGTGGATGAGAGTCATATTCGCGGCCGCAGCCGCCCCCTGATTGCGAACCGTCACCGTCCAGGTGACTTCGGCGTTAATCTCAGCCGGGTTTGGCTCGGCGGTTAGTTCTACGATCAGCGCGAGAGGAGGCGCGGCTGATTTCTTTTGGGGTGCAGGGTGCGAGGTGCGGCGTGTGGGCGGGGCTTGCTTTTCCGGCGCGGGGGTCGGCGATGCCAGGCATTTTGAGACAGCTTGTTGCAGTTTTCCCATATCCAGGTGAAAGCTGCTATGCCGGATTTCGAGGGCATTGCGCCGCGCGAGGGTCTTCAGATCATCCGGTAAATCCCGCGGGCGCGGCATGGCCGTTCCCCCCAGCAAGACCGGGATGACGCGGATATCCCGCTTCAGTGCAGTAGCGATTTCAAGCCGCACGAAGTCGTTGGGATTGTCCAGCCGCCGGTTGCCCTGGGAGTCTTTTACCTTCAACCACTGCCCCCCGATCAGGGCAATCAGCACATCGCAACGCCCCACGGCGGTTTCCAGGGCGGTTACGAAATCTTCACCGAGTTCAATATCGTCCACATCCATGAAGATTTCGTTGTCGCTAAAATGCGAGCGCAAACGGTCGTAAATGCGCCCGGCGTATCCTTCGGTATCTGCTCGGCGGTAGCTGATGAAGATTTTCCCTGTCATATTGGATCCCTGAATGAAGCCAGAATAATAGCCCTATTATAGCGGATGCTGTTTGATTTCGATAAGGGCGCTCTCACTTCTTGTGATGAAGTTATCACCATCGCGTCGAGCAGACGCTGAGCCTGACGAAGCGGCAGTCGAGACGCCGCGCCTGCGGCGGCAATACACCTATAACTGTCCCTAGAATACGATGTGCGCAATCGCAATCTTGACAAGCCTAACTGGTTTTGCTACAATCCCCCCAATATTTAGGTTGAACTAAATTGGAATTTAGCTCTATGAGAGATGAACTCACCCACGCCGTCGAAGATTATTTGAAGATCATTTATGATCTTTCCCTTACGCATGGCCGCGCCAGTACCACACAAATTGCCGACGCGTTAGATATTGCCCCTGCCTCTGTAACGGGGATGATTAAACGTCTCTCGACAACCAGGCCGCCGTTGCTGGAATATCAAAAACATCGTGGTGTGATCCTCACTCCCGAAGGTGAACGCACCGCTCTAGAGATTATTCGTCATCACCGTCTGCTGGAATTGTTCCTCTATGAGACATTGGGATATTCCTGGGACGAAGTCGATGCCGAGGCCGATCGTTTAGAGCATGTCATTTCCGAGGAGTTCGAAGCCCGTATTGCCGAAGTCTTGGGCGACCCCACCCACGACCCGCATGGTGACCCCATCCCCTCTTCAGATTTAAAAATGCCCTCGCATGCCAAACTCAGCCTGCGCGAGATGCGCCCGAAGCAATGCGGGACGATTGAGCGCGTGCGCGATACCGACCCCGACTTACTACGTTATCTCAGTGAGCAAGGCATTGTGCCGCGAGCGCATTTCACCGTCCTGGATTACTCATCCTTCGATAACAATATCACCATCCAGGTAGATGGGCAGCCCGACGCGGTTGTCCTCGGTCCGCGCATCACCCGCCAAATCTTCGTTGAGGAAAAGTGAGGTTGCAATGATTAACCAAATCTTAAACATCACTGTCATTCTTTCACCACTGATTTTTGGGGCGCTTTTTGCCTTTCTGTATTCGGCTGGTTTCTCAGCCGAATTCAAGAAAGATCCTGGCAGTGCGATACCATTTGCAGTCCGCCTGGCACAAAGTTGGGCGCGCGGCTGGTGGTATCTGATGCTGCCGGTTTTGGTCTGGTTGGGGTTTGTTCTCCTATTCGCGTTTTTGGCTGGCGCAGATTCGGGCATGGGGGATGCGCTTTACAAGTACTTGTTTTTCCTGGGGCTGACGGCGTTGATTCTTGCCCCAGGGGTGAATGCTGCAGTACAAGTGCGTACCCATTACCCAGACATCTCCCATCAATCGCTAAGATTCATCTCCCTGGTTTGGGCTGTGACCGTACCACTGAGTATGTGCCTGTTCTCGCCTTTATTTCTCGAGTATTCTGCCCATGACATTCGCTTTGGGTTGATTGAAAGCATCTATGTCGTCGCGATCGTTTTTTGGCTCAGCGTCATGATTGGGAAATCCATTGGCAAATGGGTGACAACCAACCAGCTCCCCGACGAACCGAGTGCGTGACTCTCATGCCCAAAGACATCCGCGTTTTAATTATCGAAGACGACCCCTTTGCCCGCGATCTGATGGCATTATTGCTGACGCGCGATTGGCGCACCCGCGTCATTGGTGAAGTTTCTGACGCAGTGGAGTTGGATGAATTTTTAAGCAGCGGCGATGCGAAAATTGATGTCGTCATCCTCGATACCGAAATCCCAGGCGCGCCGGAGCTGCCTTTTGAGTTGGCTGCCCTGACCCAGGCGATGCCTGCCCCCCCAGGATTGTTGTTCACAGCCACTCAGCCTCAGGTGCGCCCTGCGGATCAGTTGGTAATGCAGGGGAGCGGCGGATATGTGCTAAAGAGCGAATTGCTATACGCTCTGGCTTCGGCGGTTTCGTTGGTCAAAGCAGGGCATTGTGTCATCACGCCGGGGATCCAAAACGTTCTAAAACATAAGTCTTTTCCGGGTGAAACACACGTACTGGATGGCAGAAAACGCTGGGCGGTTTTCACCCCCCGCGAGCAAGAGATTATTCGGCTGGCGATGATCTTCAATTTAGCGATCCGCGACATGGCCGATGAATTAGTCCTCAGCCCCGGCTGGGTGTCTGAAATTGTGAGCACAATATATATGAAGTTGGGGTTGCGCGAGATATTGACAGGCGATGTCCCCCTCGAAGAATTTTTCAGCGATGAAATCGTACTGGCACATTGTCGAGAAATTGCGCGGCGCGGTAAAAGCAGCGAAAAACTCCGTAAAGCCCCCTGGATGTCTACTTTAGCTTTTCATTTGCTGACTTTGCCGGAGATAAAAGTGCTATAGCTCAATTTTAGGTGAGACTAAAACCCTGAAATTATCTTGGTGTATTCCCCCAAAAAGTTACCGCATAATAATAGAGGCTCACCAAAGTTAGGGAACATCTTTAGGAAGTACTTATGATATTCAAGAATTTGCTTCGTCGAAAAGGCCGCACACTGCTAACGGTATTGAGTATTGGTATGGGTGTGGCTGCAATCATTGCTATGGGCGCACTGGCAGATGGCATGCAAGCCGGCTACGATGCTTTTCTTTCAGGGGGGAAGGCCGATTTAGTACTCAGTCAGCCGGATGCGATGGATGTCAGCATGAGCGCTGTGGATGAGGGCATCGGCGAGGAGTTGGCGAGTCTATCGGAGGTTGCAGCGGTCAGCGGCATGCTCCAGGGGATTGTGCAAACCGAAAGTGTGCCTTATTTCTTTGCCTTTGGTTACCCGGAAGATAGTTTCCTGCTCGACCGTTTCAAAATTGTCGATGGCGTAGGCCTGGAGAGCCGTGAAGTTCAACACAGCCGCGGCAACCCTATGCTGCTAGGTGCATCGGCTGCCGAGATCCTCGATAAGCATCCCGGCGATTCCCTGCGCCTGACGGATAGTGTCTTTCGCATTGTAGGGATCTACGAAACCGGTCAAACCATGGAAGACAGCGGCGCAATCTTATTACTCAAGGACGCCCAAGAACTGCTGGGGCGGCAGCGGCAAGTCAGTGTATTCTATATTCAACTTAAAGACCCGGCCCTCAGCGAACGTGTTGAACAACGCGCCCAGCGCCTATGGCCTGAGTACCTTCTCAGCAGCACCGAAGCCTATGCCGATAAGCAACTTATGGGGGATGCCATGGGGGGCTATGTTTGGGGAATTGCCGGATTGGCGATTGTCATTGGCGGTGTTGGCATGATGAATTCACAACTCATGGCGGTGATGGAACGCACCCGCGAGATTGGCGTGTTGCGTTCGGTAGGCTGGAAAAAATGGCGCATAATGCGCATGATTTTAGGCGAATCGGTGTTGGTGGGTATCTTGGGGGGTGTTCTCGGCCTGGTTATGGGGTGGCTGATGTTGGTGGCCGCATCGGACTTCACCAGCTTTTTTGGAGCAACGGTCGCAAACGTCAATGCCAACGTATTGCAGCAAGCCTTCATTACGGTAATGGTATTGGGCTTTGTGGGCGGCGCTTACCCGGCCTGGCGCGCCTCCCGCTTACCACCGGTGGAAGCATTGCGATACGAAGGCGGTAGCGCAGGCAAGATCAGGCGTTTGCCCGTCGGTGGCATGGCGGTACAAAGCCTGTGGCAGCGCACCTCGCGTACCTTGCTGGCCTTAGGCGCCATTGGCATCACCGTCGGCGGTATTATGGCGCTTGAAGCGATTGTGCGCGGCGCGATGGGAATGATCGGCGGAATGGCCGGTGACGCGGAAATCATGATCCGTCAGGCAGGCATCGCCGATACGGGCTACAGCACCATTGACGAGCGCATCGGTGACAAAATTACCCTGCTGCCCGAAGTGCAGAGCGCGAGCGGCCTGGTTTTTACGGCCACGGCACTGCCCGATGCGGGGATGTTTTTCATCCTCCAGGGGTATGCCCCCTACGGTTATAGTTTGCAGCGCTTCAACGTCACCGATGGAGACTATATCACAGGCAACCACCAGATTATGCTTGGCCGCATGATCGCCGACGCCATGCATAAAGAAGTCGGCGATACGATCGAAATTGGGAGTACTCGCTTTCGGGTGGTTGGCATATACGAAAGCGGCAGCGGCTGGCAAGAGATGGGTGGGGTGATCTCTCTGCGCGACGCTCAAACTTTCGCCGGAAAACCACGCAAAGTCACCATGTACAGTGTAAAACTGCACGACGCCTCCCAAGCCGAAGTTGTGGTAGAGAAAATCAACGCTCAATACCCCGAAATACACGCCTCCCTCACCGGTGAATTTGCCGACCAAATGCCCGATATGCAAAGCATGAATGCCATGATGGGCGCAATTTCTTTCCTGGCGATATTTGTTGGCGGGATGGGCGTGATGAATACCATGCTGATGGCCGTGCTGGAGCGCACCCGCGAAATTGGCGTACTGCGCGCCCTGGGCTGGCAGCGCCGCCGAATTCTCGGTATGATTATCCAAGAATCACTTTTGTTGAGCATCTTTGGTGGCATCGTTGGGGTTGGAATTGCGTTTAGTCTTGGTTACGCCCTCAACAATATTCCCATGCTAGGCAGTGCCCTCGCGCCGGTCTGGGAAATCGACATTTTTACGCGGGCACTGATTGTGGCTTTATCATTGGGGCTGGTTGGGGGCATATACCCTGCTTTTCGCGCCACACGCCTGCAACCCGTAGAAGCGCTTATGTATGAATAACGAATATTTCGACAATAGACTCAGGCGAATATTCTCGCCGGCGTTTTTTGGAATCTCAAGGAGACAACAATGAAAATAAAACACATGCTGATTACCCTTTTTGTATTACTGATAGCCGCCGCGCTCAGCGCCTGTGATAGCCTGCCGGGGCAGGCAGAGCCAACTTCTACGCCCGCTCCAATGGCCGATGTGTATGTCCCTGTGGTGAGCGCCACAGGAAAACTACTCCCCGCCGAGTCGGCTACGTTGAGCATGAAAACCGGCGGTGTCGTTGCCGAGGTTGTGGTCAGCGAAGATGATATTGTCAGCGCCGGTGATGTGCTGGTGCGTTTGGAAGGAACCGAGAATTTGGAAGCGGCGATCGCCGCCGCTCGATTCGAGGTAGTTTCAGCGCAACAGGCATTAGACAGCCTTTATGACGATCCCGAATTGGCGCTTGCCCAGGCGCAGCAATCGATTGTAGATGCCGAGAAAGCCATTGACGATGCCCAACGCCGTCTCAACAATCTCTCGCGTACTGCCTCCCAAGCCGACATAGACCAGGCCTATGCCAATATGGTTCTGGCGAAAGATGAATTAGATAAAGCACAAGATGATTTTGAACCCTACGAAGATAAGCCGGAAGACGATCTTGGGCGGGCGAACTTCCTCAGCCGCTTGGCGCAAGCGCAGAAGAACTACGACGCGACAGTGCGCCTATACAACGCCCTGAGCGGCACCGGCAGCCTGCTCGATATTGCCGAAGCCGAGTCCGATTTGGCTTTGGCGCAGGCACAATTGGCTGCGGCTCAACGCAAGCATGAAATTTTACAAGAAGGCCCTGATCCAGATGATATTGCCGTAGCCCAGGCACGCCTCGAAAACGCCGAAGCGCAGCTCGCAGCCGCCCAAGCCACTCTGGAAGACCTGGTGCTGGCAGCCCCCTTTGATGGCACAATCGGCCATTTGTATATTCATACTGGTGAGTGGGTTTCTCCTGGTCAGCAGGTGATTTTATTAGCCGACTTGAACCACCTACAGGTTGAGACAACCGATTTGAACGAAATTGATGTTGCTCAAATCCAGATTGGCGACACCGCCCTGGTAACCTTCGATGCCTTGCCCGATGTTGTTGTTCAGGGGACGGTAAACCGTATTGCCCCTAAAGATTCAGAAGGCTCCGGTGTCAATTATCCCGTCATCATCGAATTGGACGAAATCCCTGCCGGTTTGCGCTGGGGGATGACGGCATTTGTAGATATCGAACTCGATGAGTAAGACAGCCAGTTACAAGAGCGCTGAATTTTGCTATGGAGAACAATCATGACAGAGAATAATACCGCCCCGCTCATTGAGATTCGCGATTTGACGCGCATCTATGGTGATGGCGAAGAGATCCGCGCTTTGGATGGCATCAGCCTGAAAATTAGCGCGGGTGAACTTGTCAGTGTGATGGGGCCCAGTGGCAGCGGAAAAAGCACATTGTTGAACATGATCGGTGCGCTCGATAAACCCAGCCGCGGACAGGTATTGATCAACGGCCAAGATTTGGCAAAAATCCGCAATAAAGATAAATTTCGCGCGCAAACCGTCGGGTTTGTTTTTCAGCTGCATAATCTGATTCCTACCTTGACGGCCCGCGAAAATGTCGAAGTGCCCATGATGGGGCACATGAGCTTGCGGGCACGCCGCAAACGTTCGAAAGAGTTGCTCGAACTGGTTGGTCTGGGTGACCGTTTGCGCCACCTCCCAAATCAGTTGTCTGGCGGGCAGCGGCAGCGGGTGGCTGTGGCGCGGGCTTTGGCAAACAACCCCCAAATTGTGTTGGCCGATGAACCCACAGGCAGTTTGGATACCGAAGCGGGCCGTGCCCTGATGCGCTTGCTGCACGAACTGAACGCCAGTCAGGGAACGACCTTCATCGTTGTCACCCACGATCCCGCCGTAGCGCGCCAGACCAACCGCGTGATTGTACTTGAAGACGGCAAAATCTTTCGCGAAGATATCATCGGTTCGCCCATCGAAGAAGATTTGAAAATATGGCGGCACTCTGGCCTGGGACGGCGCATTGTGGAAGGCGATCATGATGGCGCGCTGAAAGAACTGTCGCTATCCAAAGCCAACGTAAAAGCCGTGCGAGATTTGCTGGTAGAAGCGCAATAACCCCATTTGTCTGATGGGTCGGTTGGTGGAATTATTTTGACCAACCGACGAATTTGACGAATCAATCAAAAAGGTGTACCACGAGAAAACGATGTCATTGATAAGAAAAATCTTTCGTAAAGCTGAACCCATCACCATTGTCTCCGGCTTGCCCCGTTCGGGGACATCCATGACCATGAAAATGCTCGAGGCCGGTGGCATTCCCCCGTTGACCGATCAAATCCGTGAGGCGGATGAAGACAACCCTAAGGGATACTATGAATTTGAACGCGCCAAAAAACTCAAAGATGGCGATACCGCCTGGCTGCCGGATGCACAGGGCAAAGTCGTCAAGCTGATCGGCGCTTTGTTAGTGGAACTGCCTCCGGGGTATACGTATCGGGTGCTGTTCATGCGCCGCAATATTCGGGAGGTTCTGGCCTCCCAGAGCAAAATGCTTGAGCGTCGTGGTGAAGAAAGCCAGGTGGATGACGGCACAATGGCTGCGCTTTTTGAAAAGCACATACTTCAAGTTGAGGCATGGATGCGAAAGCAGCCCCGCCTCCGATACCTGGATGTCGATTACAACGCCATGCTGGCCGACCCGCGCCCCCAAGTTGAAGCCATCAATCACTTCCTCGGCGGGAACCTCGACACCGAGGCCATGCTTGCCGTTGTAGACCCGCAACTTTATCGACAAAGGAGTTAGTCTGTTTGTCAGATAGCCTGGTAGTCGCAGTGTGTCCTAATAGTCAGCTACCGGGCCATCCGACCACATGACCATTCGACGAATCCTATGCCTGACCCATTAATTTCTTTACTGGTAGCTTTTGCCATAACCCTCGTGGCCTTGTGGCTTTTCCGCCCGGATCGCGGCCTGTTTTGGCGCTGGCGGCGCACCCGTCAGTTGACCGACCGCGTGCTGCGCGAGGATGCGCTTAAACATATTCATCAATGCGAGATTCACGCTCGTCGCCCAACACTCAAAAGCTTGGCCGGAGCGCTCAACATCAATAGCGATGCAATTGCCGATGTGCTTGCAAACCTGGAAGCCCATCAACTGCTTGAGTTTGAGGGAGAGAATTTTCATCTTACCCCCTCTGGCCGCGACTATGCCTTGCAAATTATTCGCGCCCACCGCTTATGGGAGCGGTATCTGGCCGATGCTACCGGCTTCGAAGAGGCCGAATGGCATGGTCAGGCCGATCTGTACGAGCATGAACTCTCGCCTGCTGAAATCAGCCGCCTGGCGCAACAATTGGGGCACCCCACCCACGACCCGCACGGCGATCCGATTCCTACAGCGAGTGGTGAGATCGTTTACCAGCCCCGCCTGCCGTTGGCAGAGGTGGCCGTTGATAAACCCGCCCGCATTGTCCACATTGAGGATGAGCCAGATGCAATCTATGCCCAACTTGTGGCTGAAGGCTTACATGTTGGCATGATTGTGCGCGTGCTGGAATCTTCGCCGCAGCGCATCCGCTTTTGGAGTGGGGGTAACGAGCATACACTGGCCCCGTTGATTGCCGCCAATGTGGCCGTTGAGCCGCTGCCCGAAGATCTTCAGGAGCAGGAGTTACTTGGTGTATCGCTGAACAGCCTCGCTCCAGGCGAGTCTGGCCGGGTGCTGGGAATCTCGCCCCGCATTCGGGGGGCTGAACGCCGCCGCTTAATGGATCTCGGCATTTTGCCGGGAACGCGCATTCAGAATGATCTAAACAGCCCCAGTGGCGACCCGGCAGCCTACCGGGTGCGCGGCGCGCTCATTGCCTTGAGATCTACACAGGCGAGCCAGATTCGAATATCCCGTGAGGCAGATTGACCCAACGTCAGATATTGAGAACTCCTGACATCTTATGCACTTTATTGGAATACAAATGGAAAAAACAGAACAAACGAACCCGACTGCTGCTGCCCCTTGCGATGGCTGCCCTGTTCACAATGCTGCTAACTTACTTAAGTTGGGCGTGGATATGGAAAATTGGGACTTTGTCGTCGCCCTGGCGGGCAACCCCAATACCGGCAAAAGCACTGTTTTTAACGCCCTGACCGGCTTGCGCCAGCATACCGGCAATTGGCCGGGAAAAACCGTGACTCGCGCCGAGGGCGGCTACGAATACGGCGGCAGCCGATACAAAATCGTCGATTTGCCCGGAACCTACTCACTGTTGGCGACCAGCCTTGATGAGGAAATCGCCCGTGATTTTATTCTCTTCGGGCAGCCGGATGTCACCGTGGTGGTGGTCGATGCCACCCGTCTGGAACGTAACCTTAACCTCGTCTTGCAGGTGATGGAAATTACCAACCGTGTGGTGGTCTGCCTGAATTTGATGGATGAAGCCGAGCGTCACAAGCTGACCGTAGACGACCGCCGCCTGGGGCGCGATTTAGGCGTGCCGGTTGTGCCCACCTCGGCCCGCTACGGAAAAGGGATGGATGTACTGTTGCAGGCCATTCACGATGTAGCCACCGGCGCGACCGTAGGCAAACCCTATCGCGTACGCTATGAATCGCCGGCGCTGAAACACGCCGTTGAGCAGCTTGTTCCGCAAATTGAAGCCGCCTACCCCGACTTACCCAACGCCCGCTGGGTTGCCCTGCGCTTGCTGGATGGCGATGAGAAAATTGCCGAGGCTTTGCGCAAAGGGGAACTCGGCGACTTAAGCCACGGTGATCTGGCACAGCGTGCCGCACAATTGCAAGTGATAGGCAATCAGTGAAAACGGGTATCGGGTGCCAAGTGCGATGCAGTTAGCACCGATTACCTGATACCTGATAACTGACACTCATTATGAAAAAACAAACAACAAACCCCGAAGAAATTCTGAACACTGCGCAGGCCTTACGCTGGGAAGTGGGCAGTGATTTTCACGAACACTTGATGGAATCCATGTATACCGAGGCGGCGCGCATCGCCGACCGGGTTATAACCCGCCCCGCCGAGAAGCCGCGCTTCGACCTCGACCGCACTATTGACCGTCTGGTTACCAGTCGCGTTTTCGGTTTTCCGTTGATGCTAGCTTTGCTGACCCTGGTGTTTTGGCTGACCATTTCGGGGGCCAATGTGCCCTCGGCAATGATCGCAAACTTGCTGTTGGATACCATCCACCCTGCTCTAAAGGGCTTTTCGGCCAATTTGGGCATCCCCTGGTGGATTGACGGCTTGCTGCTCGACGGCATGTATCTGGCGACAGCCTGGGTCATCAGCGTAATGCTGCCGCCGATGGCGATTTTTTTCCCGCTTTTTACCCTGCTCGAAGATTTTGGCTATCTGCCGCGCGTGGCCTTCAACCTGGATCATATGTTTCGCAAGGTTGGCGCGCACGGCAAGCAGGCCCTCAGTATGACCATGGGCTTTGGCTGCAACGCCGCCGGGGTGGTCGCCACCCGCGTGATCGACAGCCCGCGCGAGCGGCTGATCGCCATCATCACCAATAATTTTGCCCTGTGCAATGGGCGCTGGCCGACGCAGATTTTGATCGCCACGCTCTTCATCGGCGGGTTGGTTCCGGCACATTTCGCCGGGTTGCTCTCGGCGCTCTCTGTGGTAGCGATTGCCGTTCTTGGAGTGTTGTTCAGCTTTGCTGTTTCATGGGGATTATCGCGTACGGTGCTGCGCGGCGAGGTCTCCACCTTCAGCCTGGAGCTGCCGCCCTACCGCCCGCCGCGTATCTGGCAGACCATCTACACCTCGATAATTGACCGCACCCTCATTGTGCTGTGGCGCGCCATTGTTTTCGCCCTTCCCGCGGGAGCAGTGATCTGGCTTTCGGCCAATATCACCTTCGGGGGCGTCAGCATTGCCGAGTACCTGATCAACTGGCTCAACCCCCTCGGTGTGTTAATTGGTCTCAATGGCGTTATCCTGGTGGCTTATATTGTCGCCATTCCTGCCAATGAGATTGTCATTCCCACCATCCTGATGTTGAGTGTCCTCGTCACTGGCGCAACGGGTGTGGGCGAAGGCGCGGGCGTGATGTTCGAACTTGAATCCAACGCCGAAATGCTCTCGCTTTTCCGGGCCGGCGGTTGGACCTTACTCACCGCCGTCAATCTGATGCTCTTTAGCCTGATCCATAATCCATGCAGTACCACCATTTACACCATCTACAAAGAGACCAACAGCCTGAAGTGGACGCTGATATCAACCCTGCTGCCCGTTTTCATGGGTTTCGCGGCGACCTTTTTCGTGGCTCAAATCTGGCGGCTCATCACAGGAGCATAATCTCACCGCAGAGACGCTGAGTTCGCAGAGATTTTTAAAATTGTCTTTCTCCGCGCTCTCTGCGTCTCCACGGTAAAGCATAACATAATGAACACATCGCTTGAACTGCACATCACCGGCATGGACTGCGCCGATTGTGCCCTGACGCTCGAAAAGGGCGTCGCCGGGTTGGATGGCGTGGATTTTTGTGAAGTCAATTTTGCCGTTGCAAAAATGCAAGTCTCCGGCGACCTCGATGAAGAAAAAATTCGCGGCCAGATTCGCAAGCTGGGCTACGGCGTTACCGAAATTGGGACACGCCCGGTGATTCTTTCGGGCTGGCCTTTAATTTGGGATTTGATCCGCCGCCCGCGCAACACTCTGACGCTTTTTGGGATATTTTTCATCTCTATGGCTTTCTTGGCCTCCGGGCTGGGACTCCCGGACGTACTCGAAGTGGGTTTCTTCACCCTGGGCGGAATCTTAGGGTTGTATTTCCCGGCGCGTTCTGGCTGGGCCGCTTTGCGTTCTGGCCAGGGCCTCGATATGAACGTACTGATGACCATTGCCGCCGTGGGCGCATTTGTCATTGGCGAGTACGGCGAAGCCGCCACCGTGATTGTGCTCTTCAGCCTGGGAGAAGCGTTGGAAGGCTTCACTATGGAGCGCGCCCGCGACTCGATTCGCGGCCTGATGCTGCTGGCTCCTGCCGAAGCGACTTTGTTGATGAGTTGTCTGGATTGTGAGGAACATCTTGGCAGACCTTTGGATGATGGTGTCATTGCGAGCGAAGCGAAGCAATCCCCTGACAACGCGAGAGATCACTTCGTCGCGCAGAACGCTCCTCGTGATAACAAGACTTACATCGGCGGCCCCTGTCCGTGGTGCGGCACGCACGAGCAAGTTGTTCCTGTTGAAGGGCTGAACATCGGTGACATCATCCTCGTTAAACCCGGTGCGCGCATTCCCATGGACGGGGTTGTACACGCCGGAAGATCTTTCGTCAATCAGGCGCCGATTACCGGCGAAAGCCTCCCCGTAGAAAAAGCCCTCGGAGTTGAAGTCTTTGCCGGGACGATCAATGGTGAGGGCGCCCTCGAAATTGAAATTACCCGCCTGGCCGAAGATAACACCCTGGCGCGGTTGATTCATCTTGTAGAAGAAGCCCAGGCGCAAAAGACACCCGCCCAACGTTTTGTAGACCGCTTCGCCCGCGTCTACACGCCCGCAGTAGTCATCGGGGCCATTCTTATTGCGGCGGTGCCGCCGTTGTTATTTGGTCAGCCCTTTTTCGATACCCCCGATGCTCACGGCTGGCTCTATCGCGCTCTCGCTATGCTGGTCATTGCTTGCCCATGTGCGCTGGTCATCGCCACCCCCGTGACCGTAGTCAGCGGGATTGCCACATTAGCGCGGCGCGGTGTGTTGGTTAAAGGGGGCGCATTCCTCGAAGGGCTGGGGCGAATTCTCGTGATGGCCTTCGACAAAACCGGCACCCTCACCCATGGTCGCCCCGAACTGACCGAAATCATCTGCGTCGATGAATGCTGTGACGACAGTCATTCCAATTGTCCTCACTGCGACGAAATGCTTACTCTTGCCGCGGCTGTCGAGCGCCGCAGTACGCACCCCCTGGCGCGCGCCGTCGTTCTGGCTGCCCAAAACAAGGGCTTCCCCGAACTCGAAGCCCGCGCTGTCGAAAACCTGCCCGGGCGCGGCATACGCGGCCAAGTGAACGGTACAAAGGTTGTAATCGGTAGCCACGGTTTTTTCCATAACAATCATCAAGCCGACCACCAACCTTCATCTTTCAACCTTGAACTTGCCAACCCCGAATTTTGTAACCGGATAGATAGCGCAGAAGCCGCCGGTCAGACCGTTATGCTGGTTGCCGCCGATGAGCAGTTGCTCGGCTATTTGGCTGTCAGCGATCCGCCGCGCAGTAATAGCCGCGCGACAATAACGGCCCTAAAAGCTGCTGGAATTCAGTGTACTGTGATGCTCACCGGTGATAACCTTGCCGTGGCGCAAGCCGTGGGTCAAACCCTGGGTGTGGATGACATTCGCGCCGGCTTGCTGCCCGAAGATAAACTCAGCGCGGTACAAGCCCTGATGGCCGCGCACGAACACGTCGCCATGATCGGCGACGGCGTTAACGACGCCCCCGCGTTGGCGGCAGCCGAACTCGGTATTGCGATGGGAGGAGCCGGAACCGCACAAGCTATTGAAACCGCCGATGTCGCCTTAATGGCCGATGATTTGGGGCAGCTCCCTGCCGCCATTCGTGTTGGGCGTAAAGCCGCCGGGACAATTCGGTTTAATATTGTGTTCGCATTGGCAATCAAAGCTGTATTTCTCCTATTGGCCTTCTTTGGGGCGGCGACACTGTGGATGGCTGTTTTTGCCGATATGGGCGCTTCGCTGCTCGTTACCCTTAACGGGATGCGGTTACTGCGCAGATCGAAATAATTTCGCATCCATTGTTTTCATAAAGATACCAGAAAGCGATGATTTTCCTTCTCTGGTTTTCTCATCAAGACATATGTTTCATATTGTTACTTTGTAAAGGAATCCCATGCATGCAACTTTAACCGAAACCATCATTGCCGCGGCAATCACTGTATTAGCCACCGGAATCGGCGGTCTGCCTTTCGTTTTCATCAAAACCATCCCTAAAAAATGGGCACAAGCGGGTTGGGCGGCCGCAGGTGGGCTGATGCTCTCGGCCTCCGTGTTCAACCTGATAATGCCCGGCGTGGAAGACGGCGGAATTACCCCCGTCGCCATCGGAATATTCATCGGTGCGCTGATGATGGCGCTCACATCCCTATGGTTGGACGGTCACGAGATTGAATTTGGCGGCTTGTCGGGTGCTGGGGCCAAGCGCATTGTGCTGGTGCTGGGAACCCTGTTCATTCACAGTTTCCCCGAAGGCATTGCCGTTGGGGTGGCCTATGGCTCAGGGGATGTTAGTTTGGGCGTTCTAATGGCAGTCGCCATTGCTATTCATAACATTCCTGAAGGGGTCACCGTTGCCCTGCCCCTGCGTGCTGAAGGTATCAGCGGATGGAAGTGCGTCGGCTGGGCCATTTTTTCCAGCGTGCCGCAGGTCATCGCCGCGGTTCCGGCATATCTTGCCGTCAAAGCCTTCCGGCCCATTTTGCCCTATGCTTTCGGTTTTGCCGCCGGGGCCATGATCTTGCTTGTGATGAGTGAGATGATCCCCGAAAGCCGCGAAACTGAGCGTCAACGCCTTTTCAGCGCTGTCTTCGGGATGCTGGGTTTTCTGGCGATGATGGTGATCCAGAACATCCTGACGATAGAATAGCGAACATTGACCACAAAGGCATGAAGCCACAACATTTTTATGGGTGTCTTCGTAGAGAAGCAGTATTCAGGAGAATCGTATGCCCAACATCACCATTCGCCAACTGCAAGGCGAAGAAATGCTCGATGTACTGTTTGATTTAAGCACCTACGCCTTCAACCCTACCCCACCGATTCGCGATAAAGATGAATGGCTGGCGCGCGTCCGCACACGCGGCGAATTTTCCACGCTGATTGCTCTATATGAAGATGAAACCCCCGTTGCCTCAGCGGCGTTCACCGATATGGCCCAAAATGTGCGCGGGATGAACTTTCGCATGGGCGGCGTTTTTGGGGTTGCCACCTACCCCGAAGCGCGCCGCAAAGGATACTGCAAACGCCTGATGATTCGCCTGCTTGAGGCTATCCGCGACGACCGGCGTCCGCTGGCCACGCTTTACCCCTTCCGCGAATCGTTTTACCAGCGTCTGGGCTTTGTCAATTTTCCTCAGCCGCGCAAAGCGATATTCAATCCGGCCGATCTGGCTCCGTTGTTGCATGTCGATCTCAACGGCTCGGTAGAGAAAGTGCTGGATCGTGAAGGCTACGATCTCTACCGCCAATATGTACTCGAACACCGTGCGCGTGTCCACGGCATGGCGGTTATCGAACGCCCCGACCCCATCCCGCCTGGAAAAGAACGCACCTGGCTGGCAGCCGCCCGTGCTGATGGCGAACTTGTTGGCCTAATGCTTTACAAACTGGAGGGGGAAGAAGTCACCCGCTTTAAATTTCTCGCGCAACGCTTTTACTATCACACCCCCGCGGGGCGCTATCTGCTGCTCGACTGGATTGCGCGTCACATTGACCAGGCCAGCCAGGCCGAAATTTGGCTGCCGCCTTCTGAGCGCCCCGAAACCTGGTTTGCCGATATATCCCCGGACATTGAACGCGTTTGGATCCCGCCGATGGGGCGGGTGGTGGATGTGACCGCGCTGAGTGGCATGCAAACCGGCCCGGCGGGCTTTTCTGCCCGCATTGATGACCCCATTTGCCCGTGGAACAACGGGGCCTGGAAATTTGAGGGGCGCAGCGGAACCCTGGAAGTGAGTCCCGTTTCCGAAGCGGGCTGTGAACTCAGCATTCAGGGGCTTTCGGCGCTGATTTATGGCACACATGCCCCCGCCGATTTCTATATTCGTAGCTGGGGCAATCCCTCGCCCAGGGTTCAGGCGGCCATGCAAAGCGCCTTCCCGATGAAAATGCCATATCTACACGAGATGTTTTAACTTCCAGGTGCGATACACTTTTATAAGTGCGTCGCACCTAATACGCGCTTATGAATATGCAAAAAGCCGTACACCTCGGCGAAGAACTCGCCGCCCAGGTTCAGTCTCACCATTACGATGCCGCCTATGCACATCTGGCCCCTGTGCTGGCGGAGCGCACCCCTTTCCGCTACCTTGAACGCATCGGTGAGACGTTTGGTGCGGGCGCGCGAGACTCCACCAACAGCTTTCTTGCCCAAATCGCGGCCCGCAAAACCGAGGGCGGCTGGGTGGTGATCGGCGGGGCGCTGCGGGCGCAGTTGGGCCGCGATTTGCCGGGGGCGTTCAGCCGCGCTCGGGCATACATCATCGCCGCAGATGTGTGGTATGGCGCCGATATCCTTGGGGAACGCGTCCCCGGCCCGGGGCTGGTGAACCACTTTGAGGCGGCGCGCAATATCCTGTCCGGGTGGCGAGACGACCCTAATCGCTGGGTGCGCCGCGCCGTAGGCGTCGGTGTTCATTTTTGGGCCAAGCGCTCTCGCGGGGCCGAGGATCTCATCCCCCAGGCGCAAGCCTTGCTTGATATGCTGGAGCCGATGTTTGATGAGTGGAATATGGACGCGGCCAAGGGCGTGGGTTGGGGATTGAAGACACTGGGGAAATACTACCCCATGCTGATTGCCGAGTGGCTGCCGCATCAGGTGAAGCGCAAACATCGGGCAATTGTGCGTCAGAAAGCGATGAAGTTTTTGTAACAATTTTCTAGGAGGCCTGCCATGACCAAGAAGAAATTGCCAGCACGGGGGTGGATCAGCCTTGCAGCCTATATCTTGTTGTATCCAATTGTCTTGTTTAGCAACGCCGGGACAGTGCGCTGGGGGATTGCCTGGGCCTATTTGGGGTTTTCGACCTTGATGACCCTGCTCAGCCGACTGCTGATCTTTCGGAAAAACCCCGATTTACTGCACGAACGCGGCAGTGCCCAAATGGCTACGGATGTAAAAAATTGGGATCGAAAACTGGTGCCCATTGCAGCGATTTACGGCCCACTGGTAGCTATAATTCTAGCCGGATTGGATTACCGCTTTGGCTGGACGAACGCCATCCCGCTGTGGGTGCAAGTGGCAGCATTGGGCGTGGGAGCGTTGGGCTATGCTTTTTCGGTCTGGGCCATGCTGGAAAATCGCTTCTTCTCTTCGATGGTGCGCATCCAGACCGAGCGCGGCCATACCGTGTGTAAAACAGGCCCCTATAAATTTGTGCGCCACCCGGGATACATGGGGGGCATGCTCTGGTATCTGGTCACGCCGCTGGTGTTGAACGCGCTGTGGGCGTTTATTCCCACGTTGATGGCCCTGATTGCCAGCGTAGTTCGTACCGCGCTGGAAGATAAAACCCTGCGCGCCGAACTGCCCGGCTACGAAGAATATGCCCAAGAGACGCGCTACCGGCTGCTGCCGGGCGTGTGGTAATTATTTTTCGAGTTTTCCCTGTGCAAGTGCGTAACTCTAAACTGTTAGGACTTATGCAGTTCGATGAAAGATATTCCGGAAATAGGGGTGTGTGGGGCGCGAAGCGCCCCACACACCCCTATTTCCGGGCTTTCCCTGTGTAAGTGCGTAACTCCTAACTGTATAGGGAGATCATTAAATTTAGAAACCGGCATCCAATATGGAGACTGCTATGAGTAAATCGAATCGCTTCTGGCTTGGCGTCGCTCTTGGCGCGCTGGGCGGCGTGTGGATCGCACAAAGAACATCCCCAATCCCGCGCATGCCCAATGCTAAAATCTGGCAGCGCATCCTGACGGAGAAGCTAGGCCCGGTGGAAGCGGCCGTTTTTATGGGGCGCGTCCAGCAGCGTTACAGTGAGCTTAAAGCCCGCCGCCCGATCTTCGAGAATGCAGTTTTCAATACCCATGTGGTGGGCAATATTCTGCCGGGGCTGGCGCTTTACGAAGTGCAGCGCGAAGACGGACTAGAATCCGATGCCGCACTGACCGAGATCAACGCGCTTTTCGAGGCCTGGTTCAACCAATACCCTCCGCCCAATATGCGCATCGTGTGTCCTGAAAGCTATCGTCTGCTAGTCGGTGGAAGTCCGATCCTGGTAATGG
>CAYFMI010000079.1:0-19598 GCA_964344175.1 uncultured Anaerolineales bacterium | reverse complement strand
GAGGATACCCTATTGGTCAAGCCTAGTTGTCTAGACTTATGGTGCGTTTGCCCTGCCAGGGCGCCAATATAATCATTGGCAGGGCAACCCAACACAATCGCATCGACAGCATTGGGAAAGAATTCCGGTGATTCTTCGATGGGAAAAATAACGTCGCTGCGCACAGAACTGAGCAAAATGAACCCCAGGCGCGAGAAGGTGCGCTCACCAAACGCGGGCCAGGCGTTGCCGGGTTCTCCTTTGCCGGGGCGGTAGAAACGCGGGTAGAGTACGCGTCCTTGCAATACAATCAGGTCTTCATCTTCCAGTAAATTCGCCGCCGCCGGAATTTCTTGTAAATAGTTCCCTACATCGGCAATGGAAATTTCATCGTAACGTGGTGGGATCAGTTTTTCAACCAGAATCGGTGAAAGGCCTAACCCCAAGAATATTAAACCCGGCACTACCAACATCCGCAGCGATGGCAAAGTACGATCCGCCAATTTCAGAGTACGCGTCCAAGTCGGCTCGTTTAGGTGAGGCAGTTCATCATTGGGTATGCGGCGAGTGAGATAGGTTTTCGCCCAAAGCAGAAGCTGTCCCAAACCCAGCGCATAGTAGAGGAACAGCGCCCAATCGGCCGGGAGGATCAAGCGCCAACCAGAATAGCGCCCAACTGCCGTACTTAACACATAAGTCAGGCCCACACCCAGTGGGATGACTCCCAGAATATCGCGCCGCGTTATGGCAGCACTCATCCCAACGGCCACAATGGCAAGATTCAACGTCAACATCAAGATCATCTCGCCGGTGAGGGATCCTTGCCAGGCGCTCCAGAACGGCTGCGACCCGACATAAGCTTGCGGAGAACAACATTCTTCCCACAAACGCTCACTCTGCTGCACCCAATTGGGAAACAAATCGCTCCCGGCATCGCTGACCACCCAGGGCGACATTGGCAGGGTTATGACCATCTCGACCAGGCTATGGGAAAAATGGGAAACCACAAAGGATGCCACAAGGCCGGGATTCGTGCGCATGAATTCGGATAGGTAGTCATCCACCCGTTGGGCAAACTCGCCGTCGGTTTCCCCAGGAAAGCGCTGCAAGGGATCGTAGCCCGGCGTGAGGCTGTACTGTTGCGTTAGAAAGGCATTCTGATTCGGGTCATTCAGCACATACTGCCCGGTGATCTGATAGCTGCGCCATAGCCAGGGAATCAAGGTCAATGCCAACCCCAGGGATAGAATGCCAACATGCCGGAGAGCCACCCCCGGGCGGCGGATGAATATCCCCATCACAAACAGAAATATCACCGGGACGAGAACCACCACTTGCGGGCGCATCAGCAGCAATAATCCCAACAGCCCTCCCAGCGCAAAAGGATAGGCGCGGCGCTGGTCTGGCTTCTCTAACCAGGCTACCAATAGCAACGTCAGGGCAACTACCCCCAGTGTTGCGGGGAGATCGGACATGAGTAATTTGACGTGTGAAACGCCGATTGTGCCGGAGAGAGCGATAGCATTTCGCTCACGCAGGATCACCAAAATAGCGGCAACGATCCCCGAAACGCGATGGTGCAGCGTTTTACCCAACCCGTACACGCCCACCGGAAGCAAGGCAACGACCAAGATCTGCAAGAAGATCACTTGCTGGTAATCTTGCCCGGCGATCTGGTGCAGCAAGGCCAAAAAGAGGGCATAAAGCGGTTTGCGAGCCACACCAGGAAAACCCTCGCCAATCAACAGCCCCTGTGCCAGAACATCGTGCGTGGCAGCATCGGAATGGGGATAATGCTCAAAATTGGGTGGTTGCGGCGCGGGGGCAAAGTAGTCGGGCTGCATGGGCTGCCCACTCCAGAGCAGGGCTGCCGCGCCCCAAATTATCAGCCCAAGGAGGATATCAATGAACAGGTTTTTGCGGATATCGTTGATGGGGAGACAAAGCCAAATGATTCCGACCAACCCGGCCAGTCCAACCGATGCCACAGTTACAGGGACACCGGGAGCGTCCCAACCGATGGCATCCGGCGTGATGCCCAGCCCGGTGAGAGCGATGACAGCCCAAATGAGGATAAAAAGCCCGAAAATAATGCCGCCAATACGCAGAGTTTTGGAGGAAAGTGCACCGCGTAAATGATCGCTGCCGTGGTGCAGAAGGGGCAAAAGCAGCAGGTTTTGCAAACCGAACAGAGTGACCAACAACAGCACCGGAACCAGGCGGACTAAAAGCCCCCTTACATAGGGATCAGCGACGACATTTGCTAAATGCCAAATTTGAGACCCTACGACCAACCCAACCGATGAACTAAGCAGACCAACCCGGTATACCCAGCGCTTGCGCAACCCGGTCAGAATACGATCTTGCCAGACCGATGAGCGACGCACGAGAACTGCCGCCGCGAATATCCACAACAGCAGGGCGGCAGCCAGTACAGCCCGGCTTTTAGAGAGGCCGAACACCCAGGCGCTGGCGGCTTCGCTGGGATTGTTGAATAATAAGAACATGGCTGCACAGCCACTCAAAAGAGCAAGCACAAAATAGAGCTGCACAAATGCGTCCGGGCGGCGCTGCCTGGCTTTCGGCATCATGGCCGGAACTCACACTCGCTTACATCTGCCCGCGGCACAAAGAAATAGACATGGGTCTTGTCTTTGGAATATTTGGCTTCGTAAAAACAATACAACGGCTCAGTGACCCATTGCACCCAGGCATCATTTTCGGCATCCCACTGCTCATCTTCGCGGGAGTAACGGATGCGCTGGGGATCGGTGATAATCAGGCCAAAGCGCTGGTTGGCAAGATCGCGATAAAAAGGCATGAAGTACTCGGTATCGCCTGCCAGGGCGCGGTCCATGACCAGCTTCTTCTCGTATTCGGGCAGCAATGGAACGTCGATCGTGCCAAAGGTAAGCAGTTGGCGCTGATCCATAAACAATACTTCACCGCCTTCGGCGACGACAGCCTGAGCTTCGGAGATCAGCAGGTCAATTGTATGATCCACATATTGTTGTTCGGGCAATTCCAATGGCAGTGCATTGGCAAATGGCAAGAAGGCGGGGATCAGGGCCATCGTTAAAAAGAGAATTTTCAGCCCCCACGATTGAGTGCCGAGTTCAGCCAACAGTTCCTGAACGCCATGTTCCCAGGCCGCAGCCGCCACGAAGACCAGGCTGATCAGAAACAGATCTAAATTATGCAGGTTGCTGCCTCCGCCAATTTTGACACTGATGACCAGCCCAATGCCCAAAAAGCCCAGCAGCCCCCCAATAACAACCAATTTTTGCCAATGATTGAGTTTCCAGCGTTTGGTGGCTACCAGATAAACTAATAGAATAATAAGCGGGGTAACGGCCAGCACCAACTCCAACACAATCCCCAGGCCGTTGGTGGGGTTCGGCCATAAGCGCGCCCATAACAAGGGTTGATCGGTGAGAAAGGTATTGCTCCCGGCACTGATCGTCTCGACAGCATCGGCGGCATCGGTAAAAGCTGTCTGGGGCACAGGGGACGCGGCAGCCGCCGAGGATTCGGATGCCAACCCTAACTGACGCGATAGGCGTATCCAGCCGCGCTGAATGCCCACCCCTCCGAGCAGTCCTGCCAATCCATATGAACCTGCCTTCAGCCATGTGCGCCAGGGCATACGCTGACCCACGGGCGTTTCATCATCCAGCAAGGCCATTAAGAAACCCCAGGCCGCCGGAGCGACCATCCAGGTCAGGCGGCTGAGTTGCGCGTAGTAGCCCGACAAATATAACAGAGGCAAAGCAACCCACAGCGGTTTGCGGCGGACACCGGCCACAAGAATGGCGCTCAACACCAGCGGCGTGTAAATTGGGCCTTGATGCAGAAACAGAAAAAGCCACACCCCTGCCCAGAACCAGTTTTTACGCTTCCCCGGCAGGGCACGCAAAGCCGTCCACCCCAGCAGCAAATAGGGTACAGTGAACACCAACGCCGACCAAAGACGAACCCCTTTTAGGGTTGCACCATCCAGCAAAAAGGGCAGCCCCCACAGCGATTGACGCCCAACATCCACATAGGCTTCGAAGCGCTGATCCAGGGGGTAATCGTACAATCGCCGCCCATACAGCCAGGAATAATCCCAAATGCGATTGCCTTCCGACCAGGTTAACGAAAGCGGATAATCCACTACGCCAACAAATTCCACCGCGAAAACAATCACGGCGCCAACTACAATTATGCTCAACAGCAAAGGCCACCATTGAATCAATGCGCGCGGGTGGCGGGTGGCGAATATGGCCATAGCCAGCACAATGGCTAGCAAAAAGGCCAGGCGAAAAGCGACCCCGGTGAGTTTGAAACCAATCGGGGAATAGATGAAAATTTTAGCGGGCAGATAGGCTAACGCCGCGCAGATAACCCAGCGCAGGAGGCCAAGTTTATCGCGATAACGCGCCATTGTCTGAAACACAGCCTCTGTCTTGTGCGGCAACCAGATATTCAATAACCCCAATACCATTGCCACCAAACCAAACAACATCAAAGCGGCCAGGGGCATTCCCCAGGTGATGGTGAATTTCCCGGCCCAATTTTGTGTACCCTCGACGGCCCCATAAAAGTCGCGGCCAGCAAGAAACAATAACCCGGCTACAAACAATGTCGCCAACCCGCGTGCGGCCTGGATACTATTGGGCGCTTTCATCGCTGTACTCCGCGCGGAATAAATTGCCAAAAGAGATTTTCGTATTGCTTCGACATATTTTCGATGGTGTATTCATCTTCGATCAACGCTTTGGCGCGCTTGCCAAACATGCGCTGCGATTCTTCGTCGGATAATAGACGGATTGTGGCTGCGGCGAGCGCTTCCGCATCTGCAGGTGGAACCAGATACCCATTCTGACCATCCACAAGCACATCTTCCACCCCTTCAACGCGCGTGGCAACAATGGGTTTGCCGGCCCCCATGGCTTCGAGCAACGCCAGCGGCAAGCCTTCCCATAGCGAAGGCAGCACAAAAAGATCCGCAGCGGCTAAAAGGTCGGGGATGTCGGCACGAATGCCCAGGAGTTTGACCACATCTTGAAGGCCTAATTCAACAATCTGAGCGGCTAAGGCGGAGTGTTGGTGGCCATCTCCGGCGATGGCAATTTGAGTTTTGGGAAAGCGGGCAAGGATGTGGGGAGCCGCCAATAGCAAGTAGCTGTGCCCTTTTTGAACGGTCAAACGTCCAACCGTGAAAATCAACGGGGCATCTGATGCGATATAGAATTGGCGCGCAAGCTGTGCCCGAACCACATCGGGCGGGGTCTCTGGTTGAGGCAGCGCGACGCCGTTGAGGATGACGTGAATGCGTTCGGGGCGCACGCCTTCGTCTTCGATCGCCAGCGTGCGCACCCGCTCCGAGACGGCCACCATCCGGCTGGTGAGTCTTGAATTTACCAGCCAGCCGTGCAAGCGATCGAGCCAGCGTGAAGCGCCTTCAATTTTGGTATGGTGCGTGGGGATGCGGACGGGGACACCCGCCAGCCAGGCCACAGGAATTCCCAACACATTGCTGTGCGGGGTGAAGGTTTCCACAACATCAATCTTCCGGCTGCGCAACAACTTCCACAAACGGATGAAAGCGCCCGGTAAACGCAGCGCATTCACAACCCGATTGTCGCTTGCCCGGTGCGCGGCCAGATCAACAATCGGGAAGGGATTTTGGGCCTGCCAACGCGCCCGCAAGTTCTCTTTATCATAGAAAAACGCGGCTGTGACCGTGTAACCGGCATCGTGAAACCAGCGCGCCTGATCCAGAAGAACGCGTTGCGCGCCGCCTACCGCCATTTGAGTGCCTAAAAACAATATCGATAAACTCATGCGTATTTCATCTTGCGCCACAAACGCAACAAGGTATCGCGAACACCCGCGCCGGCCCATGACCCCAACCAACCCAAATAGGCGCTCCATTGAAACGGCCATTGCCGGATCGCTTTCAGGCTAAAATGCCGCACCGCAAACATTTGTTCAGGCACACCGCTCGCCAGAATATTATGCCCGGCATTGCTGTACATTTTGGCATAGGCCCGACGTTGAAAGCGCGCCCCAAGCGAGGCGTCATCCGCGAAGGCGCGCTGCAAATAACGCTCAAACGAGGCTACCGCAGCAACCTTGTCACTGGATATACTCCCTGCATGGAAACGCATTTTTGTCAGGCTTTCCGGGATCATACCGATGGGATACTTTCGTGTGACCCTTCTCCACAAATCCAAATCTGGCCCCCAGCGCATCCCCGCGAGAAAGCCGCCCACATCTTCGAGTACTTCCTTGCGCACCATAACCGTAGATGGCGGAATCAACACAGACCAATCTAACAATATTTCAGGATAAACCCATCCGGTGAGGTGGGATGTATCTCGATACCCCAGATCTTCGCCCCGATTGTTAAAACGGTTAAAACAAGAGTGTACCAAACCCATCTCAGGGTGGGCAGCCAGAAAAGAAGCCTGTTTCTGCAATTTGGCGGGCAGCATCAAATCATCCGAGTCCAGAAAGGCCAAAAACTCCCCTTCCGCCAGATGAATGGCATGGTTGCGCGCTGCCGACTCGCCCTGATTCTCCTGAAATACATAACGAATAGTCCCCGACTGGGCCAATGGCGCTAACACTGCGCGGGTATCATCGGTGGAGCCATCATCCACGACGATGATCTCGTAATCGGGATAGGTTTGCGCGAAGACGCTTGCGAGGGTTTCGAGTACATAATCAGCGCGGTTATATGTGGGGATAATGACACTGACGGTTGGCATTTTAGGTTTTCCCCAGAACCGCAGCCCAGCGCGCCGAACACTGCGCAATCGCGTCAGGCGGAATGGTATCACTTTCATGTGTCGTCCAATTCTGATCGACAGTTTTGACCCCCGCGGAGCGCAATCCCGACTGCAACAGGTCCCAGCCCATTTTGCGAATGCGGCGCTCAACTTTTTTCCAGGTAAATTGTTCCAACTGATGCGCGATCGCAATGGGTTGCGGGACCTCTAATTCACCCGCTACCATCGCCGCCAGAATACCGGCCAGATTGGCGAGCGCGTCCCCGTTGCTCATCATTTCATTCTGCACCCAGGCATGAAGCGATTGCCAGTTGGCGTCTAATTCAGGCCGGGTAATCACATCCATAAAGGCATCGGCGCTTTCTACATTTTCGGCGAGGTCATACCACTCCGAATAGATGAAATCAGGGAACGGCTGCGGCGTCATCATATACAACGGCTTTTGAACAACGGCGGCTTCTAGCAATGTTGTGCTAAATGAAGAAAAGACGACATCACTGGCAAAGAGCCACTCGCGCACCGTGCCATCTTTGATAATATGCAGTCGTTTCGGCAATGCTCCCGCCATCGCCGTGATCGTCTCGATGAACAGCTCGCGCTGGATGGCAGGCCGCGGGCGGACGATGATCTCAATTGCGTCGAGTGAGGCCGCATCCCGCCACCATTGGGCTACAGCGCGCAGCGAGGCGCGCGCAAAATCGCGATATTGATAGGCGTGCCGGGGATTGAAACCGCGTTGAATGCGAGAACGCACCATCCGATCGCTAAAAAACGCCCAGCCGTAATTTTCGGGCACAAAAACCCAGCGCTTGGCCGGGTCGAGACCATAACGCCGGGCCAGTTCATCTCTGGGATTCCCGTAATAATTCCGATAGGGCGGCTGCAACAAGGTATAAGCAGGGTTCCCGTTGACAACGATCTGACGACGCGGCACAGCGCTGGTTTCTAAGAATTCGGCAAAAAACTCGCCCCAGGCGTGGTGCAGCACAACTTCACGGGCAAAGGTATCTCTGGGTGTTTTGAAATCTCTTTGCGTCCTTCCCAGCACTTGCTCAAAGGACAGGTTGATGTATTTCGCGTGCGGCCAGGCCCGGACAATTTCTTCCAGGCCCAAATCGCTCACCGACATACAATAGGGGATGGCGACGACTTTTGGTTGGAATGTAGCCAGGGCTGCCGAACGCCCCGCAGCAATCCCGGCAATCTCCACAGAGCGTTGGTGTTCTTGTTGCACCAGGTGCTTGACCGCACAGGCAATATCGAATTCGCGAGCCACATGCTCGATAAAATAGAGGACATCAACTGGTTTCATGATCGGGTATTGTATCGCGGAACAAAAAAAGCGGCGACTTTCGTCACCGCAAAGGGTCAATCGGATGGGGGAGTTTGCCTTGCCAACCCGTACGCAGCCAGGGCAAGATCATCGGCATCGTCAATGTCAATGGAGGCAATATGATCCATCACGTAGGGCAACGTTTTATTTCCGTAGAGCTGACCCTGCTCGAGGGTGGCGCGGCGCATTGCTAATACCGCTGGGCCGTTACGGGCGTAAACGCGGGGTTTCTCCTGCCGCCGCAGAATCATCTCACCGGGCAGGAAAGGCATCAGATACCCCTGTTCATCGAGCTGCATCACCGAGACGGGGTTGAACTGATGGGGTACGGCCACCACCGAGACCACCGTATCCGCCCCCTTTGTGAGCAGCAACTCGACCGCCGCGTCGATGTGCTCCGCCCGCCGCAACGGCGATGTCGGCTGAAGCAGCACCAGAATATCCACATCATAATTCTCTTCGCTCTCCAACCATGCGAGGGTGTGCTGCAAAACCGGCAGTATGGGGGTGTCATCGGCAGCGAGATGAGCAGGGCGCAGAAAGGGCGCTTCGAGACCACAGGTGCGGCCCACTTCGGCAATTTTTGGGTCATCGGTGTTGAACAAAACCCGCGTTAACATTTTACTGGCAAGGGCAGCCTCGCAGGTGTAGGCCAGCAAGGGTTTACCCGCTAATAGAGCAATATTCTTGTGCGGGATAGCTTTCGAGCCGCCGCGGGCGGGGATGAGGCCCAGAATATTCAACGGTTTCTCCAATTTGATCGAAGTTGAAAAAGGATGTGCCACCAAGATACAAGGCCACGAAGAAAAACTTACAGTTGTTCTTTGTGTCTTCGTGACTTTGTGGTGAAACAACTAAATCGGAATGCGTTTCTTGTAGATCAGTCTCAGTACATCATCCGCTTATGGATATTGAAGTCCGCCGCCGCCAAAATATCGGCAATGCGTTCTCCGGCATGGCCGTCGCCGTAGATGGGTTCCGAGGGGTAATGCCCGTTGGCGATCTGCTGTCGAATGGCTGCAATAATCTGGTTGCGGTCGTAATCTACGTCAATAATATTTTTACCGCGCTCGCGCCCAATCTGACGCGTGCCGATATTGACTGCCGGAACGCCGAGGAAAGCGCCTTCGCGAATTGCCGCGCTGGAATTGCCGATCTTGCAGGCGCAGCGTTTCATCAGGCGGACATAGGTATCCACAGAGAAGTTCTTGTAAAAGCGGATATAGTCGTGTTCGTAATGCTCGCGAAATTTTCGCATTCCACGGGCAATGTCTTCCGAACCGGCATCCACGTTCGGCCAGAGCATAATGGTAGGCATTTTCAACTCATGCAAAGCCATCAATGTTTCGGTAATTTGACGTTCGCCGTCGCCGTATTCGGTCGTTACCGGATGCTGTGAAACCAGTAAAAAGGGATCATCTAAATTGATCTGCCCGCCCACGCCTTCGTATTCCAGCCAGGCTTTTTCAGGAAGGCGGTGATTTTCGGCGGCAATTTCGGCCACCAGATCAATGCGCGGGCAGCCGGTAATATGCACAGTAACCGGGTCTTCGCCCATGCGGATGATGCGCTCGGCGGCATCTTTGCTGGCGGGAAAGTGGATATGCGAGAGCTTGGTGATGGCGTGGCGGATATTCTCGTCGATGGTGCCGGAAACTTCGCCACCCATGGTGTGCGCCAGGGGGATATTCATGTAAGCCGCGGCGATAGCCGTCGCCATCGTCTCGAAGCGGTCGCCTACCGTAACGACAACATCGGGGCTTAACTGCTCGATCACACTGGGTAGTTCCAGCAAACCCAAACCGGTGGATTTTGCCATTGTGGTGGGGTTTTCACCCTCAATAATCATATGCACGCGGGCGTCAATCTCAAAGCCATCGGCGATGACGGTATCCACTACCGCGCCAAAACGATCCAGCAAGGCCGAGGCCCCGGCAATGGTTTGCAGCTTCAAATCAGGGTGTTTTTGCACAGAGCGCATCACACTTTTGATGCTGCTGTAATTGGCTCTCGATCCGACAACGATGCAAACTTTTCTCATAAGTTATCTATACACTTTTCACCACAAAGGCACAAAGACACGAAGTTTTTTTATTTTTTCTGAGTGCCTTTGCGTCTTCGAGGTAAAGGTCTCTTCTATCCTAAAAATCTTCTTCAGCCAGTAATGTGCCCGCGGGAATATCACGCGTTACCTTACGGCCGAGGAACTCATTCAGGCGCGCCGCCGAAATGCCCGTACCCGGCTTCTTAATGCCGACCAACGCACGGGTCAGGGTCGCCCCTGCGGGGATGTCACTCGCCGCGACCAGACTCTTTTCGAAGATATTCTTCATCGCCTGGTACGGCTCCGTCCGCTTCTCCACATCAAAGGCCAGCATGCGCTCAACCGCCCGCACCCCTGCCACCAGATCGGTCATTTCAGCGGGTTCCAGCGAGTGTCGGGCGTCGCTGCCATACATCAGGCGGCTGAAGGTAAAATGTTTTTCGATCACCGCTGCGCCCAACGTTACGGCGGCAAAAACCGCGTAATTGGTTAAGGTGTGATCGGAAAGACCAACAGGCACATGATAACGCGCCGCCATTTCTTGCATCACGTTCAGGCCAACCCGCTCATAAGGCACCGGATACTCACTGGTGCATTGCAACACGGTCAACGGGGCGTTGTGCTTTTGGATGGCTGCCACAGCACGGTCGATCTCATCCCAGGATGACATCCCCGAAGAGAGGATGACCGGTTTGCCGAGGCGGGCGATCTTCTCTAGCATGGGGGTGTTGGTGACTTCACCCGAGGGGATCTTATACTGAGAGAGGCCCACCTTTTCGAGTAGATCTACTGCTTCTTCAGAGAATGGCGAAGACAAGAAAATAACGCCGTGCTCGTCACAGTGCTGCTTGAGTTCTTGCCACTGTTTCAGGGTGAAACCCGTGCGCCGGAAATATTCGAAGCGCGGCTCACCCTTGAAGTAAGGCGGCATGGGCGCATGGGGCAGGGTCTCGGCTTCGGGGATATGCGTCTGGAATTTCACCGCGTCCACCCCGCAGGCTGCCGCGGCTTCGATCAGTTTTTGGGCATTGCCAAAACTGCCATCATGCACGGAACCAACTTCGGCAATGATGAAGACCTGATTATCTTTTCGCTGTGCGACCATTGCGCTCAAACTTCCATTTCTCACCAACATCTACCCTGTGGGCCTGCTATTCGCCACCTAAAGAGATGATTGGCTCGTTTATTTTGCAAGCAAGTCGGTTAAAAATAATTAGCAATTGCTGCCGCGATCGATTGCGCATTGGCAATGTCACTAAGTTGCGCATATTTCATTTTATCTTCAAAATCAAGATTGACACCAACGCGTTCCAGCGCACGCGCGTAAAGACGCACTTTGTGGGGGTCAACCTGGAACCCCGATTGCAACATTGCGAGGGCTTGCTGACATTTTTCTTGTGTATTGACCTGTAAGACACCCTCACAGCCGCGATACCAGGGGTGGCCGAATACCAGCACAGGTTTTGCCCTTATCACAGCCTGCCACCCTACCGTCCCTGTAACAGTTGCCACTGCAATGGCATGATCCATTAAGGAATAGGAAGAAAATGTAGTCGGCACCAAACGAACATTTTCCAAAGCCGCAAGATCGTCGTAAAAATAGGTTTGCCGCGCAACATGGGCGCGGAATGCCCACGATTCATCAAACTGTGCTGGGTGTTCCTTTACATATAGTGTCCAGCCCTCTGGCAGCAACTTAGATAGCATCTCAACCATCAACAACATATTGACAAACACATCCCCCTTTGGCGATGTGGTCGCTTCGGGTTGATAACTCAGCGCCACAAAAATATAAGGGCGCTCAAGATCAACATGCTGCGTAGTTAACCGATGGTAGTGTTGATCCAATTTCTTAACCTGCCGTTTTACCCTCGACCGAAACTGACGATATTCAAAGTAGGTCATTCCTGAATGCTCAGGAAGTTTTCCGCTTTGCTTGATGTAATTTATCGGCGTTCGAAGTTTCGAACGGATGATATTGAACTGCTTTTGGAAATATCGGGCGTTATTCTCAAAGTCGAAGAGTTTTTGTATATAGGTTTTCCAATTCTGAATGTACAACTCTTTTTTCGAAACAAATCGGATATACAGAGGCACATCATCATAGCTTCCCGACATTGAATTCAAATAACTTTCCAGTGCATCGGTAAGAACTATCTCCTGCTCATAGCGATTTTCTTCTAACAAGCGCTTGTAAAGCTGCTCAAGCCTGGTTTCGCCATCGACCGAATCCCGCAAATACGATAAGCCCAGGGCAATCGAAACTTCAAACATCAATGTTGGAATACCAGCCCTCTTACAAAGTTGGTAGAGGATGTAATCATATACCATATGCGGAATGGTCCAGAAGAAGACGACATCTGGTTGATATGTTTCGATAACGGACAACCAATACGTCACAAGGCGGTGGTAATGACGAATGCGTTCGGAATACGAGAAAGATCCCAGCGCTTCCATACGGTCCATCATCTTCAATACAGCGCTCTCACACGCAGCAAGTTCCTCTAGAATGGGTTGATCGAGCACCACCGGGTGAGAAGGCGCGAACGCGGGCGAAGGGACACTTTTTACAGCATCGATTGTCGAGTGAAAACAAATCTCTCCAAAGCGCTGTTTCACTTCATGCTCAAATTGCGTATTTCCCACCCAATAACAAGGTTCCCACTCTGAGCGCTCCTGCAGAATGGCGGCAACATCTATCCAAAGTCGATCATTGCATTCCGAATATATGACCTTCATCATGAAATGAATTCCTTCAATGACCTATTCAAGGAGACGCCAGGAATGTTCAACTAAGAAATCGCCGTCTTTGGGATGACCTGGCTGTTTCACCGCGTAGTAGGGGCCAATAGAGACATCTAGTTGGATTGCACGTGTAACGCGATCAGCTTTCACCCCATCAATATCCGCACCGATGTCTACAAAGTATCTGCCCGCTCGTAACGGAAAGCGTTCGATACGCAAGGCAATCTCGCCTTGTTGGGGTATGTTTACAAGATCTTCCCCGGTAAATACAGAACTCAAACTGATGATAATTTTTCCAAAGGGGTCATTAACCCAGAAGTGGATCGCCGTTGTGCCGCGGATAGTGCCCTCGGCCTGATATGTCAACACTAAATCAACAGGCTCACCAGAAATAGCCGCAGGCAACGGAGTCCCATTAGCGGCCCGAATTTGGAATCCTGTAAAACGCAATCGCCCATTACCGCCGCGGTCCATACGGGCGGACAAATTGGCTTTCATTTCATCCAATTCGCCGGCTGCTGCCAGGTAGCTCTGAACCACATCGTTAACCGCGCCATCTGCTCGCACTTCGCCCCCCTCCAGCCACACGCCGCGCTTGCATAACGAAGCAATCGCCGCCATGTTATGACTGACAAACACAACCGTCCGACCGCCTTCGGCCACCTCACCCATTTTTCCGAGACATTTTTTCTGAAAAGCCGCATCCCCAACTGCCAATACTTCATCGACCAGTAATATTTCCGGGTCCAGGTGGGCAGCCACGGCAAATGCCAGCCGTACTGCCATACCGCTGGAGTAACGCTTAACGGGGGTTTCGATATAATCCGATACGCCGGAGAATTCGACGATTTGCTCAAACTTGCGATCGATCTCTTTTCTCCGCATCCCCAGAATCGCCCCACTCAGGTAGATGTTTTCGCGACCGGTTAATTCAGTATGAAAACCTGTCCCCACTTCCAATAACGAACCCACTCGCCCAAAAATATCCGCATATCCAGAGGTAGGTTCTGTGATTCGTGAGAGGATCTTCAATAACGTGCTTTTGCCTGCACCATTACGCCCAATCAATCCGATGACTTCTCCCTGCGCAACATCAAACGAAACATCCCGCAGCGCCCAAACATCTTGCTTGCTGGAAGTGATCTGACGGCGTATTGGGCGCTTGATGAGGCCAATTAGATCTTCCTGCAGTGTGCGAGCGGCCGTACCGCCAAAGGGATCAATACGGTAACGTTTGCTAATCTTCTGAATTGATATTGCTGTTTCTGCCATTAGATTACGTCCGCAAAACCACGCTCAATGCGTCGGAATACCAACGCACCCGATATAAACAACACCAGCCCCACAGCCGAGGAAATGCCAAAAGAAACCCAGGAAAAATCCCCCTGTCCCAAAAGAGACCAGCGAAATCCCTCGATCACGCCCACCATCGGGTTGAGTGAGTACAAGGCACTCCACTGCTCCGGCACAATGCTACTCGAATACGCCACCGGAGATGCATACATCCAGGCCTGGATCAAAAAAGACAGCGCGTAAATGAAATCGCGATAATGCACGCTGAAAGCCGATATCCAAAAACTTACTCCAATGGAAATTAGCAAATTTACAAAAATCAAACCCGGCAGCGCGAGCAAATTCCATGTCAGAGAAACCCGGTAAATGGCAAATAACACCCCAATAGAGGCAAGCCCAACCATAAAATCTACCAGCACCGAAAATGAACTGGCAATTGGCAGTATCATGCGTGGAAAATAGACCTTTGAGATCAATTCCCTGCCGCTAACCAGACTACTGCCCGCTCGTTGCAAAGATTGCGAAAACAATGTCCAGGGTAATGTCCCGGCAAAAGCAAAGAGCAAATACGGCGAATCATCGGAAGGCAACTGCGCCAACATGCCAAAAATAACTGCAAAAATGCCTGAGGTTAAAATGGGCTGCAAGATCACCCATGTAACCCCCAGGGCGGTCTGTTTGTAGCGCAACTTGACATCGCGCAAGGCTAAAATCCAAAATAAATCACGATACGCCCACAGCTCTTGCAGTTTTAACCCTGCCCATCCCCCAGATCGTTGTACGCGTATATGCCACGTTACATTTTTCATACCCAATTTTGATACCATGCCATTGATATGTTATTCAGATTCGCGCGACGATACGCTCCAAACCCGCAAAAAGGGGTGAACGGGAAATTTGAACCCCATCCACCCCTTTTTGGTAATATTTGATTTTTATATCCTCAAAATCTTTGAATAAGAATTCTGTCACGAAGTGTAAGGGCTGTCAAGAGATAGGCGCGCTTGACAAACCCTTATGTGCCTGAGAGAATCCACAAGCAGTTACTCTAGCGAAAGAATTGCTCAGGAACCCTTATGAAATATATTGTTACTATTGAAGCCCGCATGCGCTCATCGCGCCTGCCTGGAAAAGTACTCAAACCAATCATGGGCAAACCTATGCTGGGTTTAATGATCGAAAGGCTGAAACAAGCCCGTAGTGTAGATGACATCATCATCGCGACAACGGTCAACCCTGCCGACGAACCCATTGTCAACCTGGCAAAAGAAATGGGCATCGGGTATTTCCGCGGCAGCGAAGAAGATGTCCTGGCGCGCGTTTTGGGGGCTGCCCGTGCCTATCAGGCGGATGTCATTGTTGAAACGACCGGAGATTGCCCGCTGATCGACCCAGGTATTTTGGATAAAGTTGTATCCGATTACCGCATTGGCGGTGCCGATTTTGTCAGCAATAATCTCGAATATACAACGCCCAGAGGCACCGACGTGCGCGTCTTTTCCACTGATGCCCTGGCCGAAGTTGATCGTGTATCGCAAGACCCGGCAGATCGCGAACATGTTTCACTGCATTTTTGGGAGCATCCCGAAAAATATCGCTTACGCAATGTACGCACAGAGTTTCCGCCTGAAGTCGCCGACCTGCGCCTGACGGTAGATACCCCGGAAGATTTCGAACTCATCCGCCAGGTATTTGAAAATCTCCACCCGGAAAACCCGGCCTTCACATTGGCCGACATCCTCGAACTCTTCCAACGCAAACCGGAACTGCCTCAAATCAATCAGACCATCCAACAAAAGGCCGTGCGTTGACGAAGGAATCTCTACGTGCAGGGATCATCGGCTGCGGCAAAATTGCCAGCGACTTTGCCGATGACCCAAAAATGCGGGGGGATATTTTCTCGCATGCCGAGGCCTACACGAGGCACCCGAGAACCCACATTGCCGCTGTCTGCGATCTCGACGAAGTTCAGCTCGAAAAATGCGCCCAGCGCTGGGGAGTGTCGGCGCGCTTCGGCGGCGTACCGGAAATGCTGGCAAAAGAACCCCTCGACATCGTCAGTGTTTGCACACCAGATCATACCCACTACGCCATCCTTAAAGAAATTCTCAACGCGCCGCAAAGTGTGCAAGCGATTCTCTGCGAAAAACCACTGGCCGTCACCGTAGCCCAAGCGCAGGAGGTCATCGGCCTGGCCCGCCAGCGCCAAATAACTCTGGCCGTTGTGTATATGCGGCGCTTCGCCCAAAATATGCGCGCCCTGAAAGAATTTATTTCAACCGGCAAGTTGGGCGAAATCCAAGCCATTGCCGGATGGTACACCAAAGGCGTGCGCCACAACGGTTCGCACTGGTTTGATTTATTAAGATTCCTGATCGGCGAGGTCGCCTGGCTTAGAGCCTGGAATCGCCTGCAAAATCACCAGGATGATCCCACCCTCGATATTGTGTTGGGACTAGAAAATGGGGCCATTGCCACGCTCCGAGCGGCAGACGCCAGTTTTTATACTATCTTCGAAATGGAAATTCTCGGCAGCCTGGGACGCGTGCGGTTGATCGATTCGGGATTTATGGTTGAATACAGCCGCGCGGCGGCCAGCAAACGCTATTCCGGGTATGATGAACTTGAAGATGCCCCGATCGATTTTGGCAATCGCAAGAATTTACTCTATCACGCGGTAGATGATCTTGTAATCGCGCTAAAAACTCAAAGCCGCCCGGCTTGCACCGGCGAAGACGGCCTGGCCGCGCTACAAATTGCCAATGCCGCTATCATAGCAGCCCGACAAGATAAAGCCATCACCTTATGAATAAACAAATCACCATCGTTGTTATTTGCGGAGACCCCGGAGGCGCCAGTGCTGTCGGCCCGGTGATCAAATTCCTGCAAGAAGAGCAACGCGTGCGCGTATTGGCACTCGCATACAACGAAGGCTCCGCCACCTGGGATAACTTAGCAATCCCTCACACCAAACTCTCCGGCGATATTTCAGATGAAGAAATATTCTCTTTATTAGACAAACCCGAGATCAAATTACTCTTCACGGGCACCTCGGTCAACCCCATCGAATTAGAGAAACGGTTTATTGCCACTGCTTCAGTGATTGGTCTCCCATCTTTATCGCTGCTAGATTTTTGGCTCAATTACACCTGGCGTTTCAGCAATGCCAACGGAGAACTAGCCTTTCTGCCGGACAAAATCGCCGTCATGGATGCGCTTGCCCGGGACGAGATGATCCGCGAGGGCTTCGATGCAGCTCGCCTGGTCATCACCGGGCAGCCCACCTTTGATGATCTGGCCGATTGGCGCCAGCGGTTTTCCCCCCAGATTCGCAACGAAGTCCGCTCTTCGGTCGGCATCCAACCCAATGAGTTGTTTGTGCTATTTGCGTCACAACCGCAATCCTCCCTCTATGGGGATGACAAAATCAACAGCAATCATATCGGCTTCGATGAATGGGATGTGCTGGACGCGTTGATCGGCGCACTAGAGGCCATCCAACGCCAAAGCAAAACAAAATTACATCTGGTCGTACGCCCACACCCGCGCGAAGCAATAGAACTCTTTCAAGAAATTCGCAGCGCAGATCTTACCATCTCGGTCACACGCGCTGGTGGGGCGCGCCGCCAAGTCATGGCCGCCGACTTAGTCGTTGGAATGAATACCGAACTGTTGGTAGAGGCTTGCTACTTAGGCTGTATTGTCCTCAGCTTGCAACCAGGTCTACGCCATCCCGATCGTTTACCAACCAACCGCGTGGGAGTCAGCCGGGCAGTTTATCGCTACGAAGATATCCAACCCGCGTTGGAAGAATTACTCTTCAACAAGCATATCCGTCAAAGCATGTTCGATAAATTGCGAGGCTATAAACTGGAAACAAAAGCCGCCCCCAATGTGGGGCAATTAATCTATCAGATGATCGCCGAATAAAAGGTGTACTATGACAAATCTCGCTATCCATGGCGGTAAACCGCTCCGCAGGGAACCCTTCTCCACGTACCACTCCATTGGAGAAGAAGAAAAACAAGCCGTTCTAGATGTATTCGACACCCAGATCCTCTCAGATTTTTTGGGAACCTGGTCAGATAAGTTTTACGGCGGTGAAAGCGTTCAGGCATTAGAGCGCGCCTGGGCCGAATATTTTGGCGTAAAACACGCCATCAGCGTGAATTCGGCTACTTCGGGGCTGTATGCTGCTGCCGGAGCAGCGGGCGTTGGCCCCGGTGATGAGGTCATCGTCGCGCCCTATACGATGATCGCTTCTGCGACTGCGGCGCTAGTTTATGGCTGCATTCCCGTCTTTGCCGACATTGACCCCGATATTTTCTGCATTTCGCCACAATCCATCCGCCAACGCATTACCCCCTACACAAAGGCCATCATCGTGGTGGACTTATTCGGCCATCCCGCCGACATGGATGAAATCATGCAGATCGCTGCTGAACACAATCTGATAGTTATTGAAGATGCTGCCCAGGCGCCAGGCGCGACCTATCATGGGCGCTACGCCGGGACATTGGGCCACATCGGTGTATTTAGCTTAAATTATCACAAGACCATTCATAGCGGCGAAGGTGGGATTGTGGTGACAGACGACGACGAACTGGCCGAGCGCGTGCGCCTGATTCGCAATCACGCCGAGGTCGTTGTGGGCAATAAAGGTACCAAAAATTTGGTCAATATGGTCGGTTTCAATTTCCGCATGACTGAGATCGAAGCCGCCATTGCCCGGGCGCAGCTAGCTAAGCTGGATGGATTGCTGGCACCGCGCATCGATGCCGCCGACTACCTGACCGAACGTCTAAGCAGTCTCCCCGGCCTGACACCCCCATTGGTGAGACCAGGCATCAAACATGGCTATTACCTGTACTCGATGAAGTACGACCAAACCCAAACCCAGGTTCCGCGCCAAAAACTGGTCGAGGCCCTGGTCGCCGAGGGCATCCCCATTGTCCCCGGTTATGTCAAACCCATTTACCTAGAACCGCTTTATCAGCAGCGCATCGCTTTCGGCGCGGACGGCTTCCCCTTCACCTATCCGGGCTATAAAGGTCAGGTCAGCTATGAGCGCGGCATTTGCCCCATCGTCGAGCGCATGCACTACGAGGAGTTGATCTTCACCAATATTTGCCACGCCGGAATCCACCAGCAAGATTTAGAAGACTTTGCCAACGCGTTCTACAAAGTGTATGAGCATCTAGATTCGCTCTAACATATTCGACACGCACCCTAATATGAGTCACCCCGAATTGCGGGGGAGGGGCCAGGGGTGGGGGCGAATATTCATTTTTTGCAGTTCAGATGCACAAAAAGATACATTTGGGGTGACTCATGTTTAGATTGGCATGCAAATATTAAACCTTAGAACTTACCCAGTTCGATAAAAGATATTCCGAAAATAGGGATGTGTGGGGCGCGAAGCGCC
>CAYFMI010000078.1:0-20165 GCA_964344175.1 uncultured Anaerolineales bacterium | reverse complement strand
ATGAAAAATTTGCACAAAATACATAGGACTTACGCAGTTCGATGAAAGAAATTCCGAAAATAGGGGTGTGTGGGGTGCGAAGCACCCCACACACCCCTATTTTCGGGCTTCCCCGGTGCAAGTGCGTAACTCCTAATACAATTAAGAGATATCCACGAAGTTCACGTAGGAGAGAAAACAAAGAAAGAATCTTCGCGATCTTGCTGCCCTTCGTGGATTCACCCCTTTTGGATCCGGCTCGTCCGGGTCAGGAGTTAACTATGGAAATCACGAAAGACACCCGCGTATCTGAAATCCTCAAGGAATATGGCGACATTGCCGACGTCATGGAAGTGTTTGGCGTCGAGCGAGTAGCACGCTATTCGTTCCGCTCCTTCTTGTCTAAAGCGCTGACGGTAGGTACGGCAGCCCGTATCCACCGCGTCCCGCTGGATGAATTCCTGGATATTCTTGACAAGGCCGTTCAGAGCGGTGGACAACCTAAAAATTCTTGAATGTCAGTTCAGAAACCTCCTGCAGAAAATAGACCTGTTCCTGTCATAGATCGAGAACGTTGCAACAATTGCGGCTTGTGCGTGAAGGCTTGTCCAACCGGAACGCTGGCAATCATCAGCGGCGTTCTGACAATCGCTGCCCCCTCACGCTGTCAATACCACGGGAATTGTGAAGTCATCTGCCCGAGGAGCGCGATCCAACGTCCGTTTGAAATTGTATTCGGATAGCATTCTGAAAGCGCAAGTGCTTTTTGAACACGTGTAAATTCGACAAAAGTCGTATACATAGTGGTATTTTAAGACTAGCATCAATGCTGTCTATCAACCTGGGGCACAAACAGTGTCCCGAGGATATTCCTGTTGAAGGTACTACCAAAAAGGAGTAAAAAAATGAACAAATGGTTCAACAAGTGGTTTCGTAAGATCCATCGCTGGATCGCAGTCCCCACCGGGTTGTTGATTCCAGTGGCGATCTCATTCAAATTGATTGGTGATGAACACCTCACTTTTCCCAAACAAATCGAAAGCATTCAATCGATACTGATGCTGGCGCTGGCAATCACCGGATCGTACCTGTATTTGCTGCCGTATATTACAAAATGGAGCCGCAAGCAGAAGCGAAAAAAAGCGGCTTGACCACTATAGATATTAGGATTTGCGCAATGTAATGTCATTATGTCGAGAATTGGGGCATGCTGCGTACATCCCAATTCTCCGACTACCTGGTTTAACCAGGTCACTCTTGCTTTCATGCGGAAAAAGCCAGAATACCGCGCCGCTTGCGGCGGTGATGAATGGCAATTAGGGGTGAAGCCTCCATGCAGTTTTTTCCGTTAAAAATTTCCCCGCTGCTTGCGGAGGGGTTCTTCATTATCGGTATACTAAGGAGTTTTTTAATGTCTAATCCATATCTGATCATGGCCGTTTTATACCTTTCACTGGCGGCACTCGGCGCGTTAGATGCTTCCCTGGTGAGTTTCGACCTGCTCCCCTTCCTGAGAGGGCTGCGCTGGCTGCGGATTCACCTGATCACTTTAGGCGTGCTCACCCAGGTGATCTTTGGAATGATCCCTAATCTGGTTGCCATCCGCACCAACCAACCCAAACCTAAGTTCCGCTGGGATATCTGGGCCACGCTGAATGGCGGCATCCTGATGCTGTTGGTTGGCATCCCAGTTGTAGATTTCAGCGCCATCTTGATCGGTGGCACGTTGGTGTTCACCGCCGCCACATTGCTGGGCGTGCAGCTCTACCAGATGCGCGATAAAGGTACGAAAACTGCCACTGAGGGCGATATCGACCCTCACATCGGGCGCAAGTTCTATATCGCCGGATTGTCCTATTTTCTCTTAGGCATAATTGTTGGTACAGGCCTATGGATGGGTTGGGGAGCCGCCATGGGCATGAAAGTCCCTATCGAAGTCCACATTCACGCCAACAACTGGGGGCTGATGTCCCTGGTTTTTGCGGGATTGATCATCGATATGTTTCCCAAGATCACCGGCCGCGCCCTGGCCTGGCCGCGCTCCATCACGCCCATTTTCTGGCTGATGACCTTCGGCGCTTTCGGGTTGGTGATGGGCCCCTGGTTGAATTCATTGTGGTTCGTCATCCCTGGATTGGTCGCTCATCTGACCGCCACAATATGGTTGCTCGCCAACATGGTCAAACCCGTGATGGCTGACGAAAACATACGCACCGTAGGCATGCGGCATCTGATCAGCTCCTACGTCTGGATCCTGGTGCCAGTGCTGGTGGGCGTCTTGATCACCTTCAAAGTCCCCGGCATTTCCGGGTCAGGAGTCGAGGCCAACGCGCCGCAAGCGTTGATTTATGGCTGGGTGCTGCAGTTTGGCTATGCCCTGGTTCCCTACCTGTTCCGCCGGATGTTCAATCCGGAAGAGGCAGGCACGCTGGGCGGCAGCTGGTTCAGCCTGATCACCGTTCACCTGGGCGGCCTGGCGCTGTGGATCAGCATCTTCGTCGGTGATCCACTAACAGGAATCTTCCACGGTTCGGCTTACGCCTTATGGACGCTTTCCTTGCTGCCCATCCTGAAAGAGGTTTGGGGCATTATCCAGCAAGGGATGCAGCGTATCGAGGAAAGTGCGGTTACCAGCGAAGTATAGATAGACGAATACTTCAGCACGAACGCAGATCAACCAGATAAGGGTGTGCGCGGGGGTAGCCCCCTGCCACATCCTTTTTGGGTCGTAAGCAAATAAGGATTTCAACTTGTCTAACCCATATTTCATAACTTCTCTTCTCTACCTGTCTTTAGTCTTATTGGGTGCGCTGGATTCCGCTCTGTTCAGCTTCGGGCTGGTTTCCTACTTGCGTGGTATGAACTGGCTGCGCATACACCTGGTTACATTGGGTGTCCTTACTGAGATCGTCTTTGGTATTGCGCCCGAACTGGTCGCCGCGCGGGCTGGGAAGCCAAAACCGAGATTCCGATGGGATATCTGGTTGACCCTTAATGCAGGCATATTGCTCCTGTTCATCAGCATCCCAATGGTCGACGCGCTGCTGATCAACACCGGCGCTACCTTGATCTTCCTGGCTGTCCTATGGATGGCGGCTCATCTGCGCGCGATCAGCATTCGAAAAACCCGCCAGGAGAAAGCTGTAACGAATGGGCAGAAATTCTATTTGGCAGGATCTGGCTATCTGCTTCTTGGAGTATTCTTGGGTGCTGGGATCTGGCAGGGATGGGGAAGCTGGCTGCATCTTGGCAATCTCAAAGAAGTTCATGTACACACCAATCTGTGGGGCTTTGTCGCTCTGACATTTGCAGGGCTAATCGTGGATATGTATGCCAATTTTTCAAATCATGGCCTGGCCTGGCCGCGCAGCGTCACCCCGATCTTCTGGCTGATGACAGCAGGCGCTTTGGGGCTGGTCGCCGGCCCCTGGATCTCATTGGATATCATCACGACCCTGGGTTTGGTCCTCCACACCATCGCTACAATCTGGCTGCTCGCGAACATAATAAAACCACTGGTCGGCGATCGGCAGGCCTGGCAGCCGGGTATGATCCACCTGGTGTCGGCGTATATCTGGTTCCTGATGCCTGTGGTGGTTGCCCCGCTGATTGTGCTCAATGCGCCCGATTTTCCAGTAGCCCAGTTCGAACAAAAAGGCGGGCCAATCCTGGTGTATGGTTGGATCCTGCAATTCAGCTATGCCTTGTTCCCTTACCTGTTAGCCCGCGCCGTTCAACCTGGTGGCATCTCCCGGCTTGGCGGCAATTGGTTCACCTTGTTGACAATCCACACCGGGGGCATCTTCTTCTGGCTGGGTCTATTAGCTGTTGATTATCAGCAAATCGCTCACGGAATTGCCTTCCTCTTTTGGGCTATTTCTCTTATGCCCATCTTAAAAACTGTGTGGGGAACGATCCAACCCAAACCCACAAAAACTGGGTAAGCCCTCACGTATCCCACCTTTCTAAATTGCAAGGAAATGATATTGATTTAGCACAATGTCCCAGTGTGGTAGTTGTTGTATAATGAGACTGAAATCACATAAAATGAGCAAATTTGATCCCAATACCCATATGACTTATGCAGTTCGGAAGTAATTTACCGAAAAATAGGGGGGGGCTTCGCCCCCCCCTATTTTTCGGGCTACTTCCTTTCAAGTGCGTAACTCCTAACCCAATATGCGCGAAAATGAAATTGATCAAACACTATTTACACTGCAAGAGCAGGTGGAGGAACTTCAATCCTGGAGTGCCCAGGATGCAGCATATCTGACTGAACGACTGCCCGGGGCGTTGGAATCAATCAAGGGTAAGCTTGCGCAGGTTTCCGAGTGGGAGCAGGAATATGCCCATCAATGCAATGGGTTGAGTCCCTTAACGCAGTCGCTAAACCTGAGCATTGATATCCCTCAAGCACTCTCCGCCGCATTGCAGCAGATCACTGAGCTCGCCGGCGTGGACGGCGGCGAATGCCATCTGGTAGAAGATATTGGTTTTCTAACCTTCACCGCTCATTGGGGCCTGGATGAAGCGTTTGTCGAGGCCAGCCAGACGATGAAATTCCCTGTTGGCGAGGGCATCCCTGGCATCGCTTACGCATCGGGTAAACCCGTCTATGTCGAAGACGCGCCGACGGATGAGCGATACTTCCGGGGAGAGCTGGCGGCCCAATCCGGCTATCGTTCGTTGATCTGCGTCCCAATCATCGGCAGGGATGGGCTGCTGGGAACCTTCATGCTCTACAGCCGCAGTCAGCGCCGCTTTACGACGAATACGGAGCATATCTTGGAAATCATGGGGGGGGAACTAGCGTTGACGATCAGTAAACTGCGCCTACAACAAAAGATCAAAAGCATCCAAACCCAACTGAACGATAACCTGGAGCGCCGTGAGGCCGAAATCCAGGCTCTGAGCGCGATTGCTGCCGCTGCGGTCAGCAAACCTGAACTAGAGACATATCTGGAAACTGTGTTGGATATTGTCTGCCCATTGATGCAGGTGGATCTCTGCGCTGTGTGCCTTCCGGTTGCTTCAGACCTGCAAAGATTACGCGTCATTGCACAGCGAGGAATGACTGATCGGGTACGAAAAAACCTTGAGTTCGTCTCTGCAGAAGAAGGTTTTGCTGCGGAAGTCTATCGCACCGGGAAAACCGTTACTATCGAAGATGTGGCCGCGCTCCCCAAGAATTTGCGTGTCAAGATGAAGCAATTGAAGGGAAGGGCATTAGCCATCGTTCCTCTGCGCTTTGATGGGCAGGTCTTAGGCTTGTTGGGCCTGATCACCCAGGAGCCGCGCCTTTTTTCTGAAAGCGATATCACCTTCATCAATGCTGTTGGCGATTTGATTGGCAGTACGCTCGAGAACAAACGCCTGAACACCGACTTGCGCCATTCGAATGAAGACCTGCGATTGATGAATGAAATTAATGAGGCTGTCAATCGAGGGGATGATCTGGAAACGATCACGCGTATCCTGACCGATGAAACCTGTCGAATCTTTTCAAGCTATGGCGCAACGGTGTATTTGCTCAGTGAGGACAAGAAGTCCCTGCGTATCCAGAATTATGCCCTCCCACCGTCGATAAGCTCAAGGATAAAAGCCCTGCTTGGTAGACCTATTCCGACTGTCGAGTTTCCACTAGCAGTTGCCCCATTGCATCGCACAATGATCGAAACATCCAAACCTTGCCTGTACACTGAAACCACCCAGATCCAGCAATTGATAACTGAAACTGCGGAAACTACGACGTTACCAGGCCCGGTTCGCAAACTGACGAAGAAGCTTATTCCCCAAATCAGCGAAATCCTGGGAATCTACTCGATCATCTCGGTACCGATGCTGGTAGAGCATGAATGTATCGGTATCCTTGAAGTTTCGAGTAAGAATCTGTTGACAGCCTCCGACATGCAGCGTTTGGAAGCCATCGCCAAACAGGTCACCGCGGCTATACAGCATAAAAAAGCAGAGGATGAAAACCGCCGCCGTGCCGATCAGCAAAAAATCCTGGCCCACCTGGCCCACGCGCTCAACGAAGCCATTGATCCTCAAGAAGTACTCGAATCTACCCTCGAGCAAATTGTGATCCTGACTGGCGTAGACGGCGTCGAATGCCATTTGGCTGATCCTGAGGGCTTACTGTCCTTGCAAGCGAACAATGGGCTAGATCCTGAATTCGTCACAGCCAGCCAAGGTGTCCGCTTCCCGGTCGGCGAAGGAATTCCAGGGATCGCCTTCGAAAACCGTGAAATTGTGTATGTGCCGGATGCCGCCAACGACGCACGTTACTGGCGGCGCGATCTGGCCCTCAAAGCAGGATATCACTCGCTGTTGTGTGTTCCAATCCTGGGGCGCAAAGACAAATTTGGCACGTTCATGCTCTACTGCCGAGAACTCCGGCAATTTACGGAAGACATCGCCACCATGCTGATGGCGGTTGGGCAGCAAATCGCCATCGCCCTCGAACGCGCTCAACTCCACGAACAGGTCAAGGCGCAACGCATTGAAGAGCAAGAGCAGCTGATTCAGTTCTCTCAAACTTTGTTGGGGTTGCTTGACCACCAGGCGATTGCAGCGGTGACTTTTGCGGCTATCCAGAAATATCTACAATGCGATTCTATTGGCCTGTTGATGCCGGATGATGCGGATACATATCTTGAATTAATTGCTGCCGAAGGATGGGCGCAGGACTTTATCGGGCAGCTTCAGCTGCCTCTGGAACCCTCTGAGAAATCCTGCCCGGCCCAGGCTTTGCGTACCCGGCAGCCTGTTTTTGTGGATCTTACCCGCACAGATCAAGCTTTCGATATCCCCGACCTCATCCGCCAGTCCGGGATGAAAGCCTGTCTGAATGTGCCCATGCTGGCGGATGAGCGCACGATTGGTTTGCTGTTTGTTGAGAGTAAGATGGCACGCACATTTAGCCAGGATGAAACTCGCTTCTTAGCGTTGCTAGCCAATCACGCCGCTCAGGCCCTGGAACGCGCCCGGATCTTCAAAGCTGAATATAACCAACGCAGTCTGGCCGAATCTCTGAGCAATGCGCTAGCTGCCGGTGCAGAACTAAGCACAACCCTGGACTTCGACCAATTGCTAGATATGCTGCTCGAACAAGTCGCAGCGGTCATCCCGTATGATGCTGCTAATATTATGCTGGTGGAGGGCAAAAACATTCGTGTGGCAATCGCCAAAGGATATTCAGGAATCAGCCAGGCTGCTGAAGATGAGATCCTTGGCCTCCTCTTAGATATCGAAAACACGCCCAACCTGAAGCGCATGGCCGAAACCGGTAAACCGCTTATCATTCCGGACACATCGCAGGAGACAGACTGGCAATCCGTAGAGGGGGTTACACAATCTATGCGTTCCTGGGCCGGCGCGCCGATTGTCATCGATGGGCAGGCGGCGATCTTTTTCTCCCTGGATAAGCGCGAGGAAAATTTTTACCAGCCTCAACACATTCCCCTGCTGGAAGCGTTTGCCGGACAGGCTGCCCTGGCTGTACAAAACACGCGTTCGTTTGATGCCGAGAAACGCCGCGCCCAAGAGGCTGAAACCCTGCATCAGATTGGGTCAGTCGTTGTCTCTACTTTGGATCAGAATGTAGCCATCGAACGCGTTTTGGAACAACTGGAAAGAGTCGTACCGTACGACAGCGCTTCCGTTCAACTCCTCAAGGAAGGTTACCTGGAAATCGTTGGAGGGCGCGGCTGGCCTGATGAGGAAGTGGTCGTGGGACTTCGTTTCCCAGTACCGGGTGATAATCCGAACACCGTTGTTATTCAAGAGCGCAGAGCGCATATTCTCAGTGATGCGCCGGCAAATTATCTCCGCTTCGGAGACGGACCTCATCAACATATCCAATCCTGGCTGGGAGTGCCTCTGATCGTCCACGAACGAGTGATCGGCATGTTGGCGGTAGACAGCGCGCAGCCTGATTTTTACAGTCAAGAGCACGCCAGGCTGATTTCTGCTTTTGCCAATCAGGTAGCCATCGCCCTCGAGAACGCCCGCATGGTCGAAACGCTGCGCAATTCAGAAGTCCGGTATCGCGGTTTGTTCGATGGCGTGCCGGTTGGTCTTTATCGCACAACGCCAGATGGAAAACTCCTAGATGTAAACAACGCTATGGTTGCGATCTTGAGATACCCAAATCGGGAAGCGCTCCTGGAGGTCAACGCCGCCAAGCTATACGCGAACCCCCAGGATAGGCAGAGATGGCAGCAAGTGGTCGAGCGCGATGGCATCACTGATATTTTCAAGGTACAACTCCGTCGTTACGATAGAAATATCATATGGGTGGAGGAAAATACCACCACTGTTCGGGATATCAACGGACAGGTCAAGCATTACGATGGTTCCATCCGGGATATCACCGAACGTGCCCAGGCAGAAGACGAACTTCGCAATTTAAAAGAATTCAACGAATATATCATTCAGACCATGACAGAAGGGATTGTAATCCAGGATGCAGAAGGTTACATAACCTTCGCTAATCCGGCTGCCGAAAATATGTTGAGATACGATCTTGGAGAACTGGTCGGAATACACTGGACATCGATCATTCGGCAAGATCAACACCATATTGTCCAAGAGGCGGACGATCGCAGGAAGGAGGGTATTGCTGACAGTTATGAAGTGGAATGTCTTCGGAAGGATAACAGTTATTTTCATGTCCTTGTGAGCGGCAGCCCCCGATTTTCTGATGGAGTTCTCACAGGATTCCTGGTGGTATTCACAGACATCAGTCCCCTCAAAGAGCGCGAAAAAACACAATTACGCCGGGCGAAAGAGTTGGAAGTCCTGGCTCAGTTATCAGCTGACTTGCGTGATGTAAAAACGGTTGCCGAAATGCTGCCAATCTTTTTAAGACAGGCGACCGAGACCGTAAACGGTCATGTCAGTACGATTTACTTAAAAGAACCAAAAACGCATGAACTGGTGCTAACGGGTAATTTCCCTGAAGATTCAGAACGCCTCGGCGCGCGTCACCAGCCTGGAGATGGCATCATCGGGCGTGTTGCAGAGAATGGCGAAATCTATATTTGTGAGGATTTAAAAGCTGACCCTCTGATGCATATCTTGCCAGAGGACGAGAAATTCATTGCAGGGGTAACAAGCACGATCTCAATACCCTTGCGACTCGATGATGGAATTGTCATTGGCGTAATAAACATTGGTTTGCCCCAAAAACACAATTTTAGCCGTGAGGAAATTAGTTTACTAACTGCTATCGCCGAAATGGCTAGCAGCGCCATTCACCGTGCATCTTTGCACGAACAAACCCAACAGCACTTGCAACGCTTATCGGCTTTGCACGAAATTGATATGGCGATCTCAGCTAACCTCGATATACGCGTGACGCTGAATATCTTACTTGAGCAGGTGACCACACAACTCAAAGTAGATGCCGTGGCTGTATCGCTGATTGAACCCAGTACACATGTGCTGCGGTTCAAAGCCGGGCGCGGATTTTCAAGCAGCCAGATAGAACACACCAGCCTGCGATTGGGAGAAGGCCAGGCAGGCTTAGCTGCCCTTGAGAAACGCATCATCCACGTGCCTGATCTCAATGAGATTGGCGGCCAATTCTTGCGCGCCGAATTGGTTGACAAAGAGAAATTTGTCTCCTACTATGCCTTGCCATTAATCGCCAAGGGCGAAGTCAAAGGTGTGCTCGAAATTTTCCATCGCTCCCAGCTATACCCATCCACAGAATGGATGGATTTCTTGAAAACCCTTTCGGTACAAACCGCCATTGCCATCGATAACGCGACCTTGTTCAGGAATTTAGAACGCTCAAATATCGAACTTACCTTAGCGTACGAAACCACACTCGAAGGTTGGGCGCGTGCCCTGGATCTGCGTGATCGGGAAACTGAAGGTCATACTCGCCGGGTTACTGAAACAACTATCCAGTTAGCACGCATGGTGGGCATCCATGATGAAGAACTAGCCCATATCCGCCGCGGCTCTCTGCTGCATGATATTGGCAAGATGGGTGTGCCCGACAGCATTTTACTCAAGCCGGGTAAGCTAAACGACGAGGAGTGGGAGATTATGCGCCAGCACCCGGTGTATGCGTATCAAATGCTCTCTCCGATTGCGTTCCTGCGCCCGGCTCTCGATATCCCCTATTGCCATCATGAGAAATGGGATGGCACAGGGTATCCACGCGGTCTGCGAGGTGAGCAAATTCCCTTGTCGGCGCGTATTTTCTCAATCGTCGATGTCTGGGACGCGCTCCGTTCGGACCGCCCCTACCGGGCGGCCTGGTCTGAGGAAAAAGTGCTGGCTTACATTCAAGAACAAAAAGGCAAGCACTTCGATCCACAGGTGGTGGAAGCGTTTCTTAAATTCATTGTCTGAACAAGTAGACCGCAAATCAGGGTATGCATGGGCGTGTGGCAACTTCTGATTTGCGCTTTCTCCTCGTCGGACTGAGCAAGCTCTACCTATTGTTAGAAGTTTATAAATATCGCTTTGGTTCGAGAAATTTTCGACAAAAGTCGTGGAGACTTCCGGCGCTTACGCCTAGAATGGGGAAAATGCAAAACAAGTAGGAGGTACCACGATGAACTGGTCAATAACTTTAGTACGCATTAAGGGCATCGATGTCAAAATCCATCTGACATTCGTGCTGATCCTGATTTGGGCAGCCTACCGCTGGAGCGTTAGCACCGGCGAGGGCGTAATGGGCGCGATTTTTGGGGTGGTGGCCACGCTGCTGCTCTTCCTGAGCGTAACCCTTCACGAGTTCGCTCACAGCCTGCAAGCGCTCAAATTTGGCATTCCCGTCCACGATATCACTCTGATGCCCATGGGCGGTCTGGCGCGCATCGAGGAGATCCCCGAAGAACCTGGCAAAGAGATCCGCCTGGCGATTGCCGGGCCGCTGGTCAATTTCATCATCGCCGCGCTGCTCTTCGGTGTTGGGCTGCTATTGGATACGCAGGCCATCATTTCCCTGGATGCGTTGTATCGCTCGATGGGGCAGGTCAGTTGGAACGGGCTGCTGGCCTACCTTACCATGACCAACTTGCTCCTGGGATTATTCAACCTGGTGCCAGCCTATCCCATGGACGGCGGGCGCATCTTGCGCGCTGCGCTGTCCAAACGCATGGGCAGGGCCAGGGCCACCCAAATTGCCACCATCATCGGCCAGGGATTGGCGTTTGTAATGGGCTTGTGGGGTTTCATGAACGGCAGCTACACCCTGGTGCTGATCGCCATTTTCGTGTGGATGGGTGCCGGTGGAGAAAACAAGGGCGTGCAGACCAAGCACATCCTGGGCGACTTCACCGTAGGCCAGGCCATGACGCGCACTTCGCATACCCTGAAAGCCAACGACTGGCTCTCAAAAGCGATCGAATACACCCTGACCAGCTTTCAATCCGATTTCCCGGTGCTAGAATGGGGCAGCAGTCAGGTGGTCGGGCTGCTCTGTGAGACCGACCTGATCAAAGGATTGCAAACACACGGCAAGGACGTCTCTGTCAGGCAAGTTATGCGCACGCAGTTCCCCACCGTCACACCCGATGAACTGCTCTTCGATGTCCACCAACGCCTGCGCTCAGCCCGCCTGCGCTCCATCCCGGTCGTCGATGAGCAGCGCAATCTGGTTGGGATGCTGCGTATCGAGGACATCAATGAAGCCTACCGTTTGCTGACCTTACAGACTCAAGCCGCGGTTACAATCGCTAAATGAAGATACCCCGATGCTTGCAGCGGTGATGAAGCTTTCTCCGCATAGATGCCCACGCAATCCAATGCGCTGTTTATAAGCATAAAAAGCCTGGAGAATGACTCCGGGCTTTTTTGGGGAAGGGATTCTTTGCCTCAGGGAGGCGCGTTAACGGGATTTTAGGCATGTGGTAAAAGATAGGGTGAGTTCTCTTGTACCAGACGATTGGACATAAAAACACTTCGGTGATAGGGTTGTCATTATTATTAACGTTGTCAATGTATTAATTCTTTCTTTAAAATTGATTTGCGCTACAATTAGGAAAACTCGGTTCCCCAGAGAAATTCATGGATTCAGAGAATAATACCTTTACGACGTCATCAGATGCAATAGCAGAGCAGTTTCGCAGCCTGGTTGGGCAGGCTCAAGATGGGATCTCAATTTGCGATGAAGAGGGCATGATGACCGTGTGGAATCCTGAAATGGAGCGGATTACCGGTATCCCGGCTGAAGAGATACTTGGAAAGCCCATCTGGGATATGCAATTCTCTGTCCTCCCAAAAGAAGAACAGACCCCCGAACGACTGCAAAAAATAACGGCGGGTTTGCGCGAATTTTTGCGCACTGGGGATGTGCCCTGGGCGAATCAATTGCTAACCCGTGAACATATTCGTCCGGATGACTCACGGATATTTGTTGAGGGAGTGGTATTCCCTATTCGCACGGAGCAGGGCTTTATGCTGGGAAACATACTGCGCGACATTGACCAGCGGGTGCGCGTTGAAGAAAAAAGCCGCATGATTTTGCAAAAAGCCCAGGATGCATATTTCTTGATTTCATTAGATGGCCGGTTTTTGGAAGTAAATCCAGCGGCTTGCGAACTCAGTGGTTACAGCGAGGCTGAATTATTGCAGATGAGCATCATGGACGTTGAAGGGCAGATGTCGCCCCGCCGGATTATGGAGATGCTCAAGTTGATGGTCACCAGGGGCAATGGGCATTTTGAGAGTCAGTTTAAGCACAAGGATGGAACCCTCATCCCGGTGGATTTGAGCATTGGCTATGTTAACATCGAAGGCGGTCGCCTGATCGCCTTTGCCAGGGATTTGCGCTCGCGTTATCAAACACAAGCCATAATGAACTTGCAGAGCAAAGCCCTGCAGGCTACGGCAAACGCTATCGTAATTACCGACGCCGACGGTCTTATCCAATGGGTTAACCCTGCTTTTACAGCCATCACAGGATATGCACCGGAGGAGGCAGAAGGGCAAACACCCCGCATTCTAAAATCGGGACAGCACGATGATGCCTTTTATGTGCAAATGTGGGATACGATCTTGGCCGGGAAAACCTGGGAAGGGGAGATTATCAACAAACGCAAAGATGGCAGCCTCTATCAGGATAGTCAGTTGATTACGCCCGTGCTGGATGCTTCTGAGCGCATCACTCACTTCATTGCTGTTAAGCAGAATATTGACGAACGCAAGCTGGCCGAAGAGACTCTCCAAGATTATGCCAAACAACTCGAAATGTTGTTCAGCGCAGGATTAGCCTTTGCCCGCTTACGAGATCCCCGTGAAGTCGCCCAATCCTTGTTAGAAGCGTTGGAAGAGATTATGGGCTATCAACGCGGCGCCATTGTGCTCTACGATGATGTTTCGCAGCAGTTTAGATTATTGGCGCATGCCCGCATGGGGTTAGATGAGGGGGAGTTCTTAGACGAATTGGTGCGCGCAGAACGGTTCTTTGAGATACCGCAAGGAATTGTGCGTTGGGTTGCCGAGCATAGTGAGGTGGTCAGGTTGGGCGATGTGCATTCTGATCCTCGTTACCTGGAAGCATCGCCCGAAATCCAATCGGAGCTGGCCGTGCCTCTTCAGGTGGGGGGACGCACCATTGGGGTGCTTAATGTCGAAAGCGAAATTCCCAACGCGTTCGATGAAAACGATGAGCGCCTGATGATTATTATCGCCAATCAAGCTGTGGTTGCTATTGAGAATGCAATGTTATTCATAACCGAGCAACAGCGTCGCCGGGAGGCCGAAATGCTACGGCAGGCGGCCAGTTCTATTACGACCACACTTGATATACAGCAAGTACTCAATGGTATCCTAGACGGTTTAGCGCATGTGGTGCCTTATGATAGCGCTTCGTTGTTCTTGCGCGAAGAAGATCATCTGCATTTGATCTCTGGACGCGGCTTTCCAGAGCCGGAAAAGCTGGTTGGGAAACGCTTTCCCATAGGGGATGCCTTTACAACCCGGGTGTTCGAGACGGGTAAGCCAATCATCTTGGGAGATGCATCGGCAGATCCTCGCTTTCAAAATTGGGGCGGAATAGATTATATTCGCGGCTGGATGGTGATTCCGCTGGTTGTGCGCGAAGAAGTCATCGGCCACATGTCGGTAGACAGCCGAACACCAAATTTCTACGACAAAGATGAGGCAGAATTGGCCCTGGCATTTGCCAACCAGGCCGCGATTGCAATTGACAATGCACGTTTATTCGACCAAGCAAAAAGTCACGCCGCGGAGTTAGAACAACGCGTCCTTGAGCGGACAGATGAACTACAAACTCTGGTTAATCTCATGGCCGGTCGTGAAGTCCGCATGGCAGAACTGAAAAAAGTGATTCGAAAATTACGCGCTCAATTGGAAAAAGCCGGCTTGAAACCGGCCGCCAATGACCCGCTGCTCGATGATTTACTGGGTGGATAATGGCTTTGTCGTCCGAAGGCGTTTATGCGGAAAAAGCCAGCGTACCGCGCTGCTTTGGCGGTGATGAAGCTTTTTCCGTTAAGAGATACCCCGCTGTTTGCGGCGGGGTATCTTCATTTTTCAGGATTGGACGGACAGCTTAGTAAACAGTTTATTCCCCAAACTCCAACTCAAAGTCGATCTCTTCCGTCCAGCCGTTAGCGGTTTCTAGATTGATTTCGCTGAAGAGTGTATCTTGTGTGGCGCTCACAAAATGGCGCTTAACCAACTCTAACATGGCTAAAAAGGTAACGACCACATCCAGGCGCGCGCGCTTTTCCCCCAAGATCTGACTGAAAGTAGTTCGCGGACCCTCGCGCAAAACGCGCACGATTTGAGTGATCTTTTCTCGAATAGTTACCCGCGGGGCGGATACAACGGTGCCCAATTCCTGACGGTTGTCTGCCTCAATGAAGGTTTCTTGTGCCAGGGCGAGTAGGTCTTTGAGGGTAAAATCCCCGAAGTCAGCTTTTTCGGGCAGTTTTGGCGGCGCTGCCAGCCGCAAATAAGTGCGCAAGCCGGTTTTCTCGCGGCCCTCCAAAATATTGGCAATTTCTTTGTACCGTTTATAGGCAATCAATTGGCGCGCCAGGGTTTCACCGGGATCTTCCTCGCCTTCTTCGCGTGCCGGCGGGCGCGGCAGCAACGCTTCAGACTTGACTTGCAACAACTTGGCGGCGATCACCAAAAAAGCCGATACCTCCTCCGGTTCCTGGGTCGGCATACTGCGCAAATGCGAGAGATATTGATCGGTCACTTGAGCCAGAGCGACTTTGGTGATGTCCAACTCGGCTCCCTCGATCAATTGTAACAGCAAGTCAAGCGGCCCCTCATACACAGGAGTGACTACTTTGTAACCGCTAATCTGCCGGGTGGCGAAGTCAAATTTCATGGGCGTGATTATACCTGACAATGGCGTTTTGTCATGCTATACTTCAAGCCAACTCGACAATAACCGCACTCAACACGCGGTCAGGTTAAATGAATCTCAAATGAATTAGGACAACCATGATGACAGCCGAGTGGAAAGAGATCACCGCCGAATGGCAGGGTGAGCGCCTATTTATTGGGAAGAACAATATGGGCGGCAGTATCCAGATGGGGATGCTCGAAGATCAATCAGGGATGTCTCCGATGGAATTATTATTGGCCGGTTTGGCCGGTTGTACAGGCATTGATGTTGCGCTGATTCTGGAAAAGAAGCGCCTGGTATTGAAAGATTTTCGCGTGATCGTGCGCGGCAAACGTGGTGATACGCACCCCAAAGTGTATACTGATATTGAAATTGAATATCTTCTGTGGGGGGAGGGGCTGCCCGAAAAAGCGATTGAGCAAGCTATCCAACTCTCCGAAGAGAAGTACTGCTCCGCCAGTGCCATGCTAGGGAAGAGTGCCAGAATCACATCGAGTTACCGAATATTCCCGCCCGATGATGACAGCGATAGATGAAAGTGCTTGAAACCTTTTTGATGCAAAGTGCATCTAAAAAATGATCGTCGCCCAGTGCGAAAAAACCTTTGATAAAACTATGCAGGCTTCCACTTTTGCAAGTGCGTGATGCCTGACGAATTTTATTTTGTGGAGGACACAAATGATTAACGAACCTATTCATGTCACCGACGAGGCCTTTGAGCAAACCGTCTTGCAGGCAGAACTTCCGGTAGTGGTCGATTTCTGGGCGCCCTGGTGCGGGCCTTGCCGTATGGTTGCCCCAACCCTGGATAAATTTGCCAAAGAATACGAGGGCAAGATGATTATCGCCAAAGTCAATACCGATGAGCATTCAGAGTGGGCCGGGCGTTTTGGCGTGCAGGGGATCCCGACCATGCTGTTTGTTGCTGACGGCAAAGTCGTCCATCAACAAGTTGGCGCTTTACCTGAGCCAATGCTGCGCAACGTGGTAGATCAGTTCCTGAACGTGGTTGAGAATAACGAACAATCGTAGTAGTTAACATCAACAAAAAATATGACACACCCCAAATTTAATCTTTGGTGGTATGTATCTCAAATTTGCCCCCACCCCTGGCCCCTCCCCCGCAATTCGGGGGAGGGGAATCAGCGAAAAAACAAGTGAGCCAAAGCAATTCTGCTTTGGCTCACTTGTTTTTTCGAAATTTAGCCCCCCTTCCGGTGGGGAAGGGAGGTTGGGAGGATGGAGAAAGTAAAAAACGACCTCGAATATGAGATTCGGGGTGTCTCATGTTTATGCGGAAAAAGCCAGAACACCGCGCCGCTTGCGGCGGGTTTCTTCATTTTACTCTTTGAGACGAACAATCTCCGCTCCGAGGGAGCGCAGTTTTTCTTCAATGCGCTCGTAGCCCCGGTCGATTTGCCCCACGTTACGGATCTTCGATTTTCCCTCGGCGGCCAGAGCAGCCAACACCAGGGCTAACCCGGCGCGAATATCGGGGCTTTCCACGTTCTCGCCGATCAACTCTGATGGGCCTTGAACAATGCAGCGGTGTGGGTCACACAGCACAATTTGGGCGCCCATGCCGGTGAGTTTATCGGTAAAGTACATGCGCCCTTCGTACATCCAATCGTGGAAGAGAATACTGCCCTCGGCCTGTGTTGCGACAACAATGGCAATACTCATCAGGTCGGTGGGGAAGGCGGGCCAGGGCATGACATTGATTTGGGGGATAGCGTGGCCGATGTCTGGCTCGATCTTTAGTTTTTGTTTCGCCGAGACAAGAATATCCTCCCCGTCCACTTCCCATTCCACCCCCAGTCGTTTGAAAACCAGCCGCACCATATCCAGGTATTGCGGCCCGGCCTGACGAATGCGGATCTCACCCCCGGTTAACACTGCCGCACCGATAAAGCTGACTACTTCGAGATAATCAGGCCCAATGGTAAATTCGCCGCCGCTCAATTGAGGAACGCCCGTAATGCGCAGTGTATTCGAACCGACATTTTCGATGTTGCCGCCCAGAATGTTGATGAGTTGACACAGTTCCTGCACATGTGGCTCTGAGGCGGCATTGCGCAAGATGGTTGTGCCTTCTGCCATCGCTGCGGCCATGATGGCATTTTCCGTCGCGGTCACACTGGCTTCATCTAAAAGAATGTCGTTGCCGGTGAGTTTTTCGGCAGCAAAGTGAAAGACGCGCTCGGTGCGGTCGTATTCCACCTGTGCGCCAAGCGCTTCTAACGCCAGAATGTGGGTGTCTACCCGTCGGCGACCAATGACATCGCCGCCCGGCGGCGGCAGGTGCAATTCGCCGGAACGCGCCACCATCGGCCCGGCCAGCAATATCGAAGCGCGGATCCGACGGCATAGGTCTGGGTCTAGATCGCTGGCGCGCACTTCTTGGGCATGTACGCGCCAGGTGTGGTCGCCTAATGTCTCGATAGTGACCCCCAGACTTTCCAACAGTCTTCGCATAGCCAAGACATCGCGGATCTGGGGGACATTGTGCAAAACCACCGGCTCCGCCGTGAGCAGACATGCCGCTAGAAGCGGCAAGGCCGCATTTTTATTTCCAGAAGGGGTAACTTCCCCGTGCAACGGTTTACCACCGTGGATGATGAATTGTTCCATTGGTTTCTCCAGGTTTTGCAGGTGAGTCGGCTCAAAGATGGGGCGCTCTGAGTGTTATTTCGAAAGAATGATTTCTTCGCCGCCGTCCAGACCGAGGGAATCGGCTGCGCTTTGTTGGTTGGCGGCGATCTCCACCAATCCGCTGCTGCCGATCAGCGCGGCACACTGTCCGGGCGGAATTTCACCAAAGGTGTTTGCCCAGGGCAGGCGCCTGCCGTCGGGCAGATAGACATGGATCTGTGAAAAATCGACCTCGGTCGCGGGTGCGCTTCGCAGCCAGGGGTGCAATGCAAAGCGATTTTCACCGAAAGGAAAGAAGCAACCCAGGCTGGTGAGTAAATTTCCAAAGTGGTCAGCATGCAGAATTTCGCCGCGCCACTGGCCCGGGGCGGGTGTGTCCAGTTTGGGAACGGGCAGCCTCATCCAATCTGAGAGCGGAGCGCCAAACTCAGGGCCAGCGATTCCCAAAGATGCGTGTGCCGCGCCTGGGCTGAATATATCGCGCCCGTGGAAAGTCATCCTCGGGCCGGGGAGTGCAAAATCGGGGTTGCTCAATTCCCAGACTTGAGCATCCGCATTCAGGGCAAAACTGAACACGCCGTTATCCGGCCCCACAAAGATCTGCCCGCCCGATTGGGCGATCATCCCCCGGCGGCGCGTTCCCACTCCGGGGTCCACTACCGCCAGCCAGACCGTCCCCGAGGGAAAATACGGCTGTGCTTGCCACAGGGCGACGGCTCCCTGGCGAATATCTCCAGGCGGAATCTGATGGCTAAGGTCAATCATTGTGGCTTGGGGGTTGATCCTGCCGATCACGCCCTTCATGATGCCCACGAAAGGGTCGCGCATGCCAAAATCGGTCAGCATTGCGATGGTATTGCTCATGGGGTAGATTATACGACGATCTTGGCTGGTGTGCATCCATCCCCGTGCTCAGGTATAATAGCGCCGATATGGAATTACCAACGTTGATGTGGATAATTTATTTTGCCGTCGGATGGTTTTCTGGATTTGCGGTCAACTACCTGGTGGATTTTCTCTTGGAAGCACGGCGCGTGGAGGGGGGGCAGCTCTCGCCGTGGAGCCATTATCTCTACCCGCAACGGGAATGGCGCTGGCGTACCTGGGTTGTGTGGTTGCTGTTCATGGGGGCCGGTCTCTGGTTTGGAGCGTATCCCCCTGTTGACCTGGGGTATCTTTGGGGTCTGGCCTTGCTGATTTATTTTGGTGTGGTAACTGTCATTGATCTGGAACACCGTTTGATCTTGCACCCGGTCAGCCTGGCGGGTGCGGGGCTGGCGCTGGGCCTGGGAAGCTGGCTGCATGGCTGGCGCAGCACATTGCTGGGCGGCGCTGCTGGGTTTGGGGGGATGCTGATATTATTCCTTTTTGGGGAACTGTTTGCCCGCTGGATCACGCGCCGGCGCGGTGCAGATTTTGACGAGGTGGCCCTCGGTTTTGGGGATGTTAATTTGGCGGGAGTGCTGGGCTTGCTGTTGGGCTGGCCGGGGATTGTTGGCGGGTTGGTGTTGGCAATTTTGCTGGGCGGCGTATTCAGTTTGCTTTTTATGATAGGGATGCTGATTTTCCGCCGTTACCGTGTGTTCACGGCGATCCCCTATGGCCCGTTTCTGGTTGCCAGTGGCGTATTACTCTTGTATTTCCCCCAGGTCGTGTGGAGTTTTTTGCCATAACCTGGCAGGCATCCTGTGAAGACAGTTGCCTGCCCAGTTTCTTTCATGACCTTAGTTTCAGTCTATCGATATCATCGCGCAGAGCGGACGCTGAGTGTGCCGAAGCGGAAGTCGAAGCGCATGATTGCGGCGTTTCGACTGAGATTACGGCCTAATTTCCGCTCAACGCGCTGCCGTAGTTTTTTTCCAATACGCAGGTTTTATAGATAGGAGTTACGCACTTGCGAGAGGAAAGTCCGAAAAATAGGGGTGTGTGGGGTACTCCGCACCCCACACACCCCTATTTTTCAGTAAATTTTCAACGAACTGCGTAAGTCCTAATAGATTTACAACGCCTCAACAAAGGCCAGGGCTTGCTGAAACACCTCAGAAGGAGTTATTGGATTGGTATCGATTTCAAGATCAGCATGTTGGCGGGCGTGTGCTACGCGGCGGAGCTGCTCCTGAAATTCCTTACGGTTCCAATTGAACGATTTTCGCCTAAGCGTTTCTTCATAGGATACATCTAA
>CAYFMI010000077.1:0-20421 GCA_964344175.1 uncultured Anaerolineales bacterium | reverse complement strand
CGCCGGATTGTGTTCGATGGCTTTCCGATACGCCGCTTCCGCTTCTTCGTATCGCTTGAAATGTTCATCCGACAATAGATTGCCCAAATTGTTATAAGTGCCAGAAAGGTTTTGTTCATCCTTTTCTAAGCGAATCACTTCATTGTAGCAACGTAAAGCCTCTTCCAGATTTTTATCCTGTTGGAAAACAAAGCCTCGCTCAAACCATTCTTGCGCAGTAAGTTGCTCTTGTTCAACTGGAGCGGCCTTGTCTGCTGCATCTTTTTGTGTAGAAGTAACCTCCTGCGCATCTGTTTCAAGTGTTGGTAATGTAACATCACTCAACGAAACATTCAAAAAGCGTGATCGCAGGCGCTCCATAGCCTCAAGCGCATAATCAGCCGGAATTCGTAACCCATTTATTCCACTAAGGTTTACTAATTTTCCCGTGAGAGCAGCTTTTACATTTGGGCTTCCAAAATCAAAGCTTTCCACCATTAATGGAATAATATTGCGACTCTCATCCATTGCCATTTCAATTTCCCGCCGAAGCCAATCCCCCGGTTCTTTGCATCGTTCTAAAGCAGATGGAGAGAGAATTACAATAAAGTGCGCTTTCGCCCTAATATTCTCTAAAATTACTCGTTCAAAATTCCCGCTATCAATGCTTAAATAATCAAAAAAAACATCGTAGCCGTGCATCGTGAGATTCTGGTAGATAAATAATGCCCACGGCAAGTTTGTACGACGATAACTGATAAAAACAGTTTTTTCAATGCGCCCCATACGAATTGTCTCCTATGTGTAATAACTTTCAAATATTTATCTAGACAGTCATAAGAGAAATGTCAAGCATTGCTTGTACCTTCCCGCGCCCTACCCTTTCTAAGGCGCTGCCGTTGCCTCCGGCTCTACCGTGCTGGTGGGGGTCAGGGTCAGCACATATACCTGGGGGATCCAGCCGACACGCCCGGAGGCGTCTTGCACTTCAACCCACACCAAACCATCGGCAATTTCCAGCCCATATAAAACCGTCAACGGCTCTCCCTGACGCAGCGCGGCAATGGCCGGGCCGCCCGGCGACTGCCGCAATTGCAAACCGGGGAAGAGCACACCAAAAGCATAACCGGGATACGGCGTCGCCGTCCCGGTGGCTGTGGGCAGCGGCGTGGCTGTCTCGGTGGGGGGCGGAGTCAGCGTGGGCGTGGACGTTTCGGTAGGCAGCGGCGTAAAGGTGGTCGTCGGCGTTGGGCTGGGGCCGGGCGTGGGGGTATACGTCAGCGTGGGCGTATTGGTCGCTGTGGGCGGAATTTGCGGGTTAAGGCGCTGGGCCTGGAACTGATTGAGCAGCAACTGGAATTCCTGCCCTTCCTGAAGGAGTTTCTCGGCCTGCAACTGCGAACCGATGGCATCGCGCAATGCCAGCATATCGGCATAATACAGCAGGGTTGGCGTGCGGATGGTGATCTCTAGCACCAGGACATTGTCTTCGTCAGAGATATTCCACTCGGTGACCTCTGCACTGTGGAAATTGCTCACTTCCTGGGTGGTGAATTGGCGTATTTGAGCATTGCGCTCGGCAAGATCGCGGGCGGTGTTGGCCTGGCGGACAAATTGCACACTCATATAAGTCAGCGGGGCCAAGAGAAGCACCGTCACCATCGAAAGAATGACCAGGCTGCGCGGCAGACCAAACAAGCGGCCTACTTTTTCCACCGAACGGGGCACAAACCCCAGCGCAAAAAAGACAATCATCGCCGACGCCGAAATCGCCACACCATTGGTAATGAAAAGCAAAAACGCGCCCCCGGCCACATCCCAGCGTTGATACGCCAGGCCGATTCCCACCACAGCCAACGGAGGCAGCAAAGCTGTGGCAATCGCCACACCCGGCAAGGCTGCCGAGATATTGGGCATCGCCAGCGCGAACGCCGCTGCCAGCCCGCCTGCCAAAGCCACCCCTAAATCCATCGGGGTGGGGCGGGTGCGGGCCAGCACCTCTGTTGGCAGGTCATCAGGGATCAGCGGGACAAACGGCATCAGGCGATTGTTCAGTGACAGCAAAAAAGCGATAAATACGGCCAAGACCGCACCGCGCAGCAAAGCCGAGGCGGCATCTTTGAGCAAGCGGTCATCCCCGCGGATCGAGCCTAATCCCAGGCCAATAATCGGCGACATCAACGGCGCCACCAGCATGGCCCCAATAATCGTCGCCGGAGAGTTCATCAGCAAACCTAAGGTAGCAATGACGCTCGAAAGCAGCACCAGCAAGAAGAAACTAAAATCGGGGTGAGAGGCGTCGCGCAGGCGCACCTGCACTTCGCCGCGCCGCTCTTGACTGACCGGCGGCACAATTCGACGCCAAAAATGGCGCAGGGCAGTACGCCAGGAAGTAGGCTTGGTAATCGGAAACTCATCCATACATCGTATTGTACCCCAAACAAACCGGATGGTAGAATGTGCCCATGACTGCCCTTTCATCAAACATATTGGCTGCCCGGCCCAAACAAATTCGTCCCTTCGATATGCGCCGCGACCTGCTGCCGGCTGCCGATCTCATCGAACTATGTTTTGCCGAAACGCTGACCATTGATGGCCGCCACTACTTGCACAGCATGCGCAGAGCCGCACAGGCCCGGGGCGCCGCACAATGGGCCGCCCTGGCTTCGCAACGGTCTTCCTTCCCGTTGAGCGGCTTTATATGGGAGCAGCATGGCGAGATCATTGGCAACTTAAGTCTGATCCCTTTCTTTCACAACAGGCTGCGCATCTACCTGATAGCCAATGTCGCCGTTCACCCCAATCACCGCCGCCAGGGCATTGCCCAAGCGTTAACCCAGGTCGCGTTAGAAAAATCACGCCGCCGCCGGGCGCACCAGGTCTGGCTGCAAGCTCGTGAGGATAACCCCTCGGCGGTAGAACTCTACACAAAAATCGGCTTCCAACCCCAGGCCCGGCGCGCCACCTGGCATGCGCACGCCGCAGCGCTTCAGGGAGATATCCCCACAGATGGGCGCGTCACCATCCGCAGCAACCGCCATTGGAAAAAACAATCCCGCTGGTTAGAAACCAACTATCCATCACCTTTGCGCTGGCATTTTCCTCTCCGAATGCCGGCCCTGGCGCCAGGGCTTTGGAGAGCATTCTACCGCTTCTTCGCGGAGGTTGAAGTGCGCCACTGGGCGGCCCTGAGCAAGCTACAACACCGGCTCCTCGGGGTGCTGACCTGGCAAGCCTCGCGCGCCCACGCCGACCATCTTTGGTTGGCCGCACCGCCGGAGACCGAAACAAAAGCCCTACAAACCCTGCTGCCCTTCATCCGCCAAGAACCCCGGCTCAGCCGCCCGCTGGCGTTAGATTATCCAGCCAATCGCGCCGCGCATGCATTGATTGAGGGCGGTTTTGAATTTCAACACACCCTGATTTGGATGAACATAAACCCGTGAGCCAGATGGACGAAAACCGCACGCCGTTCGAACACAGCCTGAAGAGGGCGCGCCAAGCCCACAGCTGGGATGTGACCCCCAGGGAAGCTATCCGCCTTCAAGAAGAACTGCGCCCCCAAGTCGTCACCCAGCCGTTAACACTATCCACTATCCGCAGAGTCGCCGGGATCGATGTCGGCATTCCACGGGGGAAAAGCATCGCCCGCGCCGCAGTGACCATTTTTAGCTACCCGGCTATGCAGCTTATCGAGCGCAGTTTGGCCGAACAGCCAATCACCTTTCCCTACGTGCCGGGGCTGCTCTCCTTTCGAGAAATTCCGGTTATCCTGGCAGCGCTGGAAAAGCTGACCACCCCGCCAGACATTCTCATCACCGATGGACACGGCTTGGCCCACCCACGCCGCTTCGGTTTGGCCTGCCATCTGGGCGTGCTGCTCGATATGCCGGCCCTGGGGTGTGCCAAATCTATTCTGGTTGGGACACACCCCCCGCTTGATGATGAGCGCGGTAGCACGGCTCCCTTGTATCATGACGATAGCATTATCGGCACGGCGCTGCGTACCCGTACCCGCGTCAAGCCTGTATATATTTCCATTGGTCACCGCATCGATCTCGCCACTGCGGTCGAATTGACTCTGCGCTGCGGGGGCGGATATCGGCTGCCAGAACCGACCCGTTGGGCGCATCGTCTGGCTTCTACGAAAAAACTCGCCCAAGCAGGTTGACTTTCCCCCGAACTCAGCGTATACTGAATGCACCCAGAGGTGATCTGCTTATGCGAGTTTTTGCTGAAAAATCGATCTCTAAAATGCTCTTATAAGGCACGCGAACAGACGCGCGTGCTTTTTTTTATTAACTGTAGGACTTACGCACTTGCACAGGGAAAGCCCAGAAATAGGGGTGTGCGGGGCGCTTCGCGTCCCGCACACCCCTATTTCTGGAATATCTTTCATCGAACTGCGTAAGTCCTAAACTGAAAAATTAGGAGACAAGATTATGGATTATGGAATGATCGGCAAGATCAAAAAGGCTGAGCAATATGCTACCGAAGAGCGTGACCGAATTCAGGTAAACACTCTCAGTGTGACGTTTGATGGTAAGAACAATCCCCATGAAATTGAATTTACTGATGGCGCCTGGAAATGTGATTGCGATTTTTTCCAAAGCCGGGGACGCTGCAGCCACACCATTACTTTAGAAAAAATCTTGTCGGGCGTGAGCTGGGGCGAATAGAGGCAACCAATTTCCTATTTTAATGCCGCGTCCCGCCAATATTTCAGCGGGGCGCTTTTTATGCAGAAAAAAACAGAAAACCGCGCTGCTTGCAACGGTGATGAATGACAAAGCGGGGTTTGGGGCGAAGTCCTATGAAACTTTTTCCGTTAAAAGCTACCCCGCAGCAAACTGCGGGGTTCTTCATTGGGTTGAGGAAGATTGAGCATCTTCTGGAAAATATGTTTCACCCTGCAATAAGGCTGCCAACTCATCTTCCAGTTCTTCAAGTTGCTGCAACATCCAGGGCCTGACTGAGTGTGCCGGCCAGATGTCTTTGATGTCTTGAATCTGTTCTTCGAGTTCGCGAATGCGTTGGGAACGACTATCCATACTTGTCTCGTAGATGTGGGGGAACTTGCTGAGCAATGGCGCGCATGACCTGCTGGGCGGTATGTTGATCGCGCGCGTCGGGCGCATCATCGGCAGGCGCATTCAAAGTAATAGGAACACCAAAATTCAGACAAAGCGCTTCATCGTCCTCATAGATCCCAATCGGAATAATCTTCTGGCAGCGCCTGGCTAACCGCTCCATAAACCGCCCAACACCGGGCGGCGGCACGCCCAAGATACCCTCAGGGTGATCGCGCCCTTCGGGAGACATGGCCACTACCGGGGTCGGATGATGGCGCACATAGGTCAGGGCACGACGCACCGCGGTAGCGCGCATCGCCACCTGACGAGGGCTTGGCGGCATTGGCGGCATCGGGGTGAAACCGTAAATCTGCGCAATGCGCGGGAAAAGCCAATACGTGAAGGGCGTCAATGGCCGCAACAAGGGTTCGTAAGGGAATGTCCAGGCTGTGACCATTAACCAGTGAATATCCAGGGGCACATGGGCGCTCACACCCAAGCCCAGCCACCACGGACGAAAGCCTGGGCGGGTGTAGTGGTTGAAAACCAGCAGGCAAGGCCCTTGCGCGGGAATATGTTCTGGGGCAAAAACTTTCGGCGGCGTGGGCAGCAACTTCAATATCTGGCGGGCATCTACACGCAGGTCGCGTGGGCGCAGCAAGATCGCATCCCGCAGAACGCACCACGCGGCTTTCCAGGGGAAAGGATACCGTTCGGGAACTGTCATGGTTTTGGGTTGCGCCAGCTTTTGAATTCATCCCAACGGCGATAAAGCCGGTAAAGCAAAGGGCCAAGCAAAACAACGACCAGCAACACCAGGATGAGAATCTCCCCCCAGCCGATGGTCAGCACCGGGCGGCAGGACAGTGCAGAGAGTAATATGACGGCGATGGGCAAACGAGCTTTCATGACCCGGATTGTATCATCAATATTCTGGCTTTTTCGGTCTCCAGCGCGGAACACGTTGCAGATATTGGCGATACGCTTCTCCCAGGCGCGCGGCGGTGCGCGGCTCTTCCACCCGACGGACGAATAGGTCGATACCGGGCGCTCCGCTGGCTCTGCAAAATTTTGCCAGGGTAACGACCGCGGCGAAGATCAGCAACGCGCCAAAAATCAACAGAGACCAGGCCAAAATTCAAGAACTGGTGGCAGCGCCAGCATAGGATCCATGCGCAAGACCAGGATAGCCCCCGCGATAGCCACGCCGCTCAAGATACCATTGATGAATAACACTCGAATAATGCGCATTCAAAGCGTCCATCTACTCGAATATCTGCAAATCCCTACCAACAACCACTGCGCCATCATATCCCTGGGCAATTTCGTCCAAAATGTCTTGCTCGCTGCCGCCCCAAAACAGGGTATGCGTCAAAACAAGCAAACCAGGACGGGTCTGGCGGGCGATCTCGGCCAGTTCATAGGTCGAAGTATGATGGATGGCATGGTAATTGCGCCAGAATTCGTCTTTCTGATCGAAGGCTTTCTTGTAATAAACCTCGTGGATGAGCATGTCGGCCCCTTGCGCATAGCGGAGGATATTCTCGCAGGGGGCAGTGTCGCCGGAGATGACGATCACCTTATCGGGCGTCGTAAAGCGGAATCCGTAGGCATTCGGCCAGGTTCCGTGCCGCACCAAAAAGGCTTCGACCTTGACGCGTTCATCCATAAAAATTACCCCCTCATCAATTTCATGCGCATTCACCCGCCAGCCCCGATTATTCGCCGGTTCTAGACCATATAGGCGGTATTTGATGTCATCCCGATAGGCCTTGAGAATATGGTCGGTCATCTCGCTGAGGCCATCCGGGCCATAGACTTCTAAAGGCCGCTTTCGCCCCATCACCCAGGGGGTGAGGATCAAATCGGGAAAGCCGATGGTATGATCGGAGTGCATGTGCGTTAAAAAGGCCGTGGAGAGTGCGGCAATGTCTAATTCTTCGACCGGGCCGCCGTATTCGGGGGTCAACGCGGCAGCCTGCCGCACCAACCCGGCCCCGAAATCGACCACATAGGGGGTTCGATCGACCAAAATAATCAGCGAACAACCCGAATGTTTGGGGTCGGGATTAGGGTTGCCGGTGCCCAAGAGAAGAACTTTTGTTTTCATGGAAGTCATAGGTCGCTATTATCAAGAAGTCCGAGATGTTGAACATCTCGGACTTCTCTACATTCAATTCTGTTTCACGCCAATGGTGATTTCGTGCCCATCCACCTTGTGTGTTGCCACAAAGGCTTCGCCTGGCGGCTCTGCGGCAATCAGCTCGGTGGTGAGAGTCTCCGATTGGATGTACTCGCCCCAGGTAGCGAAGACCTCCGCTAATGCAGCATCTGCCAGATACCAGGTTGTGATGCGGTCTTCAATGTTGAAATTGGCATCCTTACGTTGAGCCTGCACCCGACGGACGATTTCGCGCGCCTGCCCCTCGGATTTGAGTTCAGGCGTGATGGTGGTATCCATTGCGACAGTGACTAATTTGTCGGCGGCGACAGCCAGACCTTCGGCGGCGACAGTACTCACCAAAATTTCTTCCGAAGTGAGCGTTACTTCGCTTTCACCAGTAGCAAGTTGCAAGTTGAAAGTTACCCTTTCACCGGCCGCGACTTTTGCGGCGAGATCATCAGGATCAAGCGCGTCCAGGGCAGCCCGCACTGCGGGAAAATCTTGCCCAAACTTGGAACCGAGTAATTTATTGTTGGGCAGCACTTTGTAGCTGACCAGATCACCGGCCTCTTTGACGAATTCAAAGGCCTTGACGTTGAGTTCATCGGCAGCGATGGCGATCAATTCGTCTTCCAGTTCAGCCTGCCCCTCGCTAACATGCACCAAGACCTTGCTAAGCGGCTGACGCACTTTGATCCCGGCATCCCCACGGGCCGACAACCCCAGGCTGGCGACACGGCGGGCAAGCCCCATTTGGTCAACCAAATTCTCATCCATTGCGGCCGCGTCGGCCACCGGCCAATCGGTATGGTGAATGCTCTCACAGGCATTGGGGAAAACGCCGCGCACCAGATTTTGATACATCACCTCGGTGATGAAGGGAATCACCGGAGCCAGAGTGCGGCTCATCTTCACCAAAACATGCCATAAGGTGGCATAGGCGGTGTCTTTATCGCTGTCGTACTCCGATTTCCAGAAGCGGCGGCGCGAGCGGCGCACATACCAATTGCTCAGGTCATCCATCAAAGACTCAACAACCAGGGTCGCGGCATAGGCGTCTGAGTTTTCGAAGTAGTCGGTCACTTGTGCAACGACCTGGTTGAGGCGTGCCAGAATCCACCTGTCCAGCGGATTGTCACTCTGGGGCGTGGCGCCCTCTGGGGTTCCAGGTTCGCCCCCCCCCTCAGTCCCGGGGGAGGCTCCCTCTCCGTGAACGGGGAGGGCTGGGGAGGGGTCAGGCGTCCAGCCATCTAAACTGGCATACGTCGCAAAGAAAGAATACACATTCCACAACGGAATGATGAAACGGCGGCGGGTTTCTTCTGCGCGATGGTAGCCGAAGAGCAGGTTATTTTCGGGTTTGTGGGCGCAATACAACCAGCGCATCGTATCCACGCCCATTTTGTCTGCGGCATCGTTGAATTCAATTGAGTTGCCCCAAGATTTATGCATCTCGCGCCCGTCTTCAGCGTGCAGGCTGGCGTAGCCGAAATTCTCCAGGAACGGGGGGGAATTTTCGAGTACGGTCGCCATCGCCAACAGAGAATAGAACCAATTGCGGAACTGACCGGGGAAGGACTCGCTGATCCAATTGGCCGGGTACCATTCGCGCCAGTATTTGGGATCGGCGCGGTAACTCAGCGTGCTGAAACTGACGATCCCGGCATCCAGCCAGGGATTGCCGACATCGGGAATACGGCTCATCGTACCGCCACAATCTTCACAGGCGATCTTGATGGCATCGATGAAGGGGCGGTGAGGCGTATGCCCCTTGAAGTTTTCCCAGCCCTCGAGGGCACGCGCTTCTAATTCGTGCTCATCACCAATGACGTGGTAACCGCCACAGTCTTCACAAACCCAAATCGGGAGCGCCAGACCCCAATAGCGTTTCTTCGAGATCATCCAGTCGTGCATGTTGCGCAGCCAGTCGAGTTCGCGCTTATGGCCGAATTCGGGGATCCAGCGGATTTGATCGACCACGTCCATGATCTGATAACGCAGGGATTTTTCTTTTTCCTCGGCAGTGACCTGTTCGCGGGGTTTGTCGTAGAGTTCGCCCATGCTGATGAACCACTCATCCACCAGGCGGAAGACCAGTTCGGTCTTGCAGCGCCAGCAAGTTGGATACCGGTGGGTATAGGGTTCGACATGGTAGAGAACGTCTTTCTTGTCCAGATCTTCAAAGATCGGGTCAGCAACATCCGAGACATGCATGCCGGTCAACCAGCCAAAGCCCTCGATAAAATGGCCCTCATCTTCGATGGGGGCAATCAGCGGGAATTTGTGTTCTTTGCCAAGCTCAAAGTCTTCCGCGCCGCAACCGGGAGCAATATGCACAATGCCTGTTCCCTCGGCTTCACCGACTTCGTCCCACAAGATGACTTGATGAGTCTGAGCGGCAGTGGCTTCGATGCCCTCAATGAGTTCATTAAGATAAGTGACACCACCAGGGGTGTTGGCGGCAGGCAGATCATCGAAGGGGCCATCATACTTCCAACCTGCCATCTCTTTGCCTTTGAGTTCGGCCAGGATCTGATATTCACCGCGCAGCATTTGTACTGTGCCCTTCGAGAGATAAAGAACATGCTCACCGTTTTTTACCTTAACATAGTCCAACTCGGGGCCGACAGCCGCAGCCACATTGCTGGTGAGTGTCCAGGGGGTGGTTGTCCAAACCAGGAGTGATACGGGCAGGCCATTTTCCGTCCTCCGCCCTCCGTCTTCCGTCCGAAGTGGGAACCGCAAGGTGACGCTGCGATGGGTCAACTCCATATATCCATCAGTGACAATTTCATGCTGACTGATGCCGGTAGCGCAGCGCGGGCACCAGGGCATGACATCGGCGCCGCGATACAGCCAGCCCCGCTCCCAACTCTTCTTAATCATCTTCCAGATCATGAAGTTATTCTCGTTCGAGAAGGTGAAATAGCTGCCCCCAAGCTGCGGCAACCCCAACTGACCAATGACCTGCTCTACCGTATCGGTCACTGTTTTACCGTTCGGCCCGGTGAAGGTAATCACCTGCAGAGGGTCTTCCAGTAAGCGGTCGGCCAGCCAGTTCAGTTTTTCGGGGTCGTTCCATTCCATCCAATACCCCAAGCGGATGGATTGATCGGTCTGCACCCCGGCATAGCGCAGCACGCGCGCTTTGCACTCTTTAACAAATTCATCCAGGCCGTAGGCTTCAATATCCATCTTCGATTTGAAGCCTTTTTCTTTCTCCACTTCCACTTCTACCCATAAACCCTGGCAATCGAAGCCGTTCTGGTAACGCAACTCACGGCCGCGCATCGTCCAATAACGATTGTAGAGATCTTTGTAGGTGCGCCCCCAACCGTGATGCACACCCATCGGGTTATTGGCCGTAATGGGGCCGTCAATGAAAGACCAAGTCGGCTGGCCGCGGTGCAGGGCGCGCATGGTCTCGAAGGCGCGCGTATCTTTCCAGAACTGCAACACTTCGTGTTCTTGTTCGATGAAATTTACTTTGTTAGGAACTTGTTTGATTGGCATAATCACTCCAGTTCATTCGTCTTATTCGTCAGTTGGTCGGTTGGTAGATCGGTCTGATAGTCTGCTGGTCGGCATTAGCTGACCCATTAAACCATCAGCCAAACCAACCAATGAGACCAATAAAAAAACTCCCGTCCACTCAGGGACGAGAGTTTGTTTACTCCCGCGGTACCACCCGGATTCCCACCACGAGGGCAGGCGCTTGGTCAAGCACGACCGCGACCGGCTTATGCTTGTGTTTTTGTAACGGTTGACAAAACCGGATCCCCTACTCGCTCTCGCTTTCAGTTCACAGCTCCGGAAGGATTTTCGGCCCGCTCTTCTGTCCCGGCTCACACCAACCCCGGGTTCGCTGTCAGATGGCAGCGGGCTTACTCGTTTCCATCATCGCCTTTAATATCGTTATGCGGGCGATTATGCCACAAATGAATATTGCGGTCAACAATTTTTGCAACGATCATTCATCATTTCATTTGTGAGTCTGCCGTTGAGGCGTTATAATCTGCGGTGCAGTATTGAAATCCCACTATCCCAGGAGGCTAGCTCGTGGCACTTCCAAATTATGCTTATTTTCGAGGCCAGATCATTCCATACGCTGATGCCAAAGTCGGCATACTCACCCATACCCTAAACTACGGAACCGGTGCATTTGCCGGTTTGCGCGGCTATTGGAATTCAGAAGAAGAACAACTCTACCTATTCCGCCCGATAGACCACTTCCGACGTTTGTTAAATTCAGCCAAAATCTTGTGTATGGAGTTCGCTCAAACGGAAGAAGACTTTGTAGAAATCACGGCAAGATTATTACGCAAAGAGGGCTTCCAAGAAGATGTGTATATCCGCCCATTGGTCTACAAAGCCGATGAAATGATCGGTGTGAAACTGCACGGGTTGACCGATGAAATCAGCATTGTGGCAATGCCTTTTGGTCTCTATGTTGCCAAAGATACCAATGCCCATGTGACGATTTCGTCCTGGCGACGGATTGATGACAATGTTATCCCCGCACGCGGCAAGATTACTGGCGCGTATGCGAACTCTGCATTAATCAAAACGGACGCAGTGCGGGCCGGCTTCGATGAAGCTTTGGTGCTTACCGAGGGGGGGCATGTTTCCGAAGGCAGCGCCATGAATATCTTTATGGTACGCGATGGTGTTCTTGTTACACCCCCGGTGACCGAGAATGTCCTCGAAGGCATCACCCGTCGCTCGGTGCTGGAACTCGCCAAATTAGAACTCAATATTCCCATTGTTGAACGCCCCATCGACCGCACCGAAGTCTATCTTTGTGATGAACTCTTTTTCACCGGGACAGCCGCACAAGTCACCGCCATTACACAGGTGGATTTTCGCCCGGTAGGTCCCGGCGTTATGGGGCCGGTTGCCGAAAAATTACGTCAAGTTTTCGATAGCGTTGTGCGCGGCAAGCTGCCCGCTTACCGGCACTGGATTACCCCCGTCTACGAAAAATAACCCATTCACAATAATAAACAGGCCGGGCAAAGTCCGGCCTGTTTATTATTGAAATCAAGATACGCCCCACACATTCGAGGCTTGCTTGGGGAATAAAATCGGCAGCAAGGCGCGCCCGTGATCGTTGCGCGCGTAACAATCGGCAAAGGCTTTTTCAATCTCCCAGAACGAATTGTATCCAAACAACACCCGCAAGAATGTCAGGTCGGGGAATAAGACATCGCCATCGTCAGAATGCGTCGGGATATAATTCTCGACCCCTTTCAGTTTGCCCTTCTCGAAGGTTAATTGTATCCCCGATCGGAAGAAACACGTCTTCAATTCCCCGCTGTGCCCGGCGAGAATGGATTTCTCCAGCCGCGTTTCCAGCACTGGCGCAACATGGCGGAGAAAATCAGGTAGATCGGCTACACGCACATACCAGGCATAAGGGTCACGGGTGCGCGGCAGGCGGTCTTCAATGGCCGTGTAAACGGGATGCTCAGAACCCAGCCACATGGCAAAGGCCTGGAACTCTTTGTCTTCTTTCTGGGCTGCGTAGGCTTCTCCCTCAGTTTGGATATAGCGCAATATACTGGGGGTAACGGCCAGCCAGGAGATGCCGGGTTTGAGTTCATAGCTTGTCAGCACCAGGGTAGGCCCCCACAAATGCTGCGGATGAGCAAAAAAACCGACGGCCTCACCCTGGGCATTTTCGATCAAACGCAGTTCTGCACGGTTGATGTTCTCTTTGCTTTTGCCGCTAATTTCATAGCGCCATAGTGTCTCATCACGCTGGCAATGGATCAGTTCGCGGCGGGCGGCAAGCCCATCCATTTCGATCAGGAAGGGTATATCGCCTTCTTCAACGCGCCGCACCAGGTAGGGGTCTTCTTCATCATCTTTCAGTTTGGGGATATGCGGCAAATAACCCACCCGGCCACCGCCTAATGCCAGGCCCATCTCGTACCCAAATTGACGATAATAATAGGGGATGCCGGTGATAGCTTGAACTTTGTGACCGCGTTCTTCACTCCACTGATGGACAACATCAAATTGCGCACTTACGAAACCACGCTTACGATAATCGGGGTCAGTGCCGACCAGCTCGGGGCGCCCGACGCCGAACTCAATGCCCGCGTAACTCCAGGTCTGGGCGATTAAGTTCAGCGATGAAACAATTTTTTGCTTACGGGCGTCTTCAACAATGGTGAAATCGCCCGGGTCAAAGGTGGGGTGCGGCCGGGTCATCAAATCGCGCACCCAGGCGCCAATGCCCTCATCGGGGGTGTCTGGCCCATGGTCGCTGTGAATGGTGGCATTGAAGGCCACCAGCGCTTCGGTATCTGCGGGGGTGGCGCGGCGCAGTATCAGGCCGTCGCCGAGGTCTTGAATATTCTGGGAGGGTGTCATGATCGCTTTTCTACGTTTCTGGCTATGAGATGAGATCAATATCTAAACCGCGCCGCCCCAGCGCCTGAATGGCATTATTTAGATCTTTGCTCTCACCGGCGTTTTGATAGACGGTGTGGATGATGTCGCGAACCTCTTGGGGATGGGCTGTTGCCCAGGCGTCGGAGATCGCCCGAGTAATCACCCAGACGTTTAGGCGCGGGGCCTGCGCCCAGGCAGCCAGCAACCGTAACACAGCCTCGGCCAAGCCTGCTCGTGCTGTGCGGCGCAGGGTATCTACCAGGGCGGCGCGCACCTCGGGGGCCTGGTCATCGGCTTGGGCAACCAGCCAATCTAAGAGTTGTTGGGGATATTCGGTTGCCAGCGCCGGCAGAAAATTCAGTGCGCTGGCGCGGCGGAGCGGCGAGGGTGCAGCAAGCCAGTCTTCGGCGAGAGGCAGCAGGCGCTCGGGGCATGCCTCCCCCACCTCCCTTAAGGTCTCGCCAAGCGTATGCCGAACTTCAGGACGGGCATCACCCGCCGGGGCGCGCAATTGCTTCGGTGAGCCGTCTTCAGCCAATAGATAACGCCGCGCGAACGCCACTGCGCCAATCGCTCGCATTGCAGCTGCGGGTTCTTCCAGCAGGTGCATGAGTTTTCTGGCAGGCATCTGAGACAATATTTTTCCTGCCGGGTAAACCACCTGCTCGATGAAGCCCTCGCCAAGACGCTCGTTCCCCGCCACTTGCGGCAAACTGCGCAGACCGTCTAAGGCGACATCGAGGGCTTCGGGGTGTCCGATGCGGACAGCGGCTTTGAGGTCGTTGAGGGTTTCGCGAAAGCGGGATTTTTTCATGCGACAAAAAGTTCTTCTAATTGATGGTGGGTCAGAAAACCTGCTGCGGCGGAGGCGGCCCCAATTTTGTGGGCGGCAAAGAACATGGCTTTGCGCAGGGCGGTGTAGGGATCTTTTGAACGCAGGTAACTGTGCAAAAAGGCGGCAAAGAGGGCGTCACCCGCACCGATGGTATTGGTAATTTTGGGCGCGGGGACAACCGGAAAACGCCCGATGAAATTGTCTTTGCGCACGGCCAACAGCGCCCCCTCGCCGCCCAACCCAATGACGACGATCTCATTGGTGTAAGTGCGCAGCAGCGCCTGCGCCCATTCTTCGGGCGGCGCGGGAAGGTTCTCGTCACTCATGAAGAGAATGTCGGCCGCGGCCATGAAGTCTTTATTGAAGTCGTCGTGCAAATTGCCGATTGTGTGTACATCGGTGGCAATCGGCTTCCCGGCCTGGCGGGCGGCTTGCAGCATGGGACGAGAGAAATTGATATTGCACAACACCAGCAAATCGCTCGACTGCATGGCCTTTTCGAAAAGTTTAGGGGAATAGCTATGCTCTTGAATGTCTTTAAGATCGACATGGATCTGACGCCGTCCCTGCTTGTCATAAACAATTACCGACTGCGGGGTGTGCGTCAATTGGCTGAGGATGTAATCATCGGGAATGTGGTCTTCATTAAGTGCGGTGCGCACCTGCCGGGCGGCAATATCCTGCCCAATTAACCCCAAAAAGGTCACCGAATTTTCTAATCGCGTCAGCGCCTTTGCCAGGTTATACCCCACCCCCGAAACGCTGCTGTTGACTCCAAAAAAGGGAAAACGCACCGGAAAATAGGGAATCGGGAAAGCCTCTACTTGCAGGGTCGTTTCGATATTGATCAAACCAGAGATCAAGATGTTGGGCATGAATCTCAGGGGGCCTATGGCGCGGTCAATCCATCAACGGCTTTTTGGGCCGCGGTGGTCGGGTCAACCTGGTCTTTGAGTACTTCCACTGTGCTGCTGCTCAACAATGGGCCAATCGTGGTCAAGATTTCAGTGGGGGGCAATAACTGAGCCGTGGGAAGGGCCTGGTTAAACACATCTGCAAAGGGAGTATCTTCCCAGGCTGTCAATGCACTGGGGCGCGGAGGTAGATAACCGACGGCCAGCGACCACTCGGTCAAAAAATCACCCGCCGCCAGGAAAGCCGCTAACTCAGCCGCGATAGCCTGCCGTTCCGGTTCTGTGGCGGTCAATGCCCACACCCAACCGGTCGCCGAGGTATTTGGCGTGCCATCCGCCGTTGGGATCACAGCAATCTGTGTGTCATCCTGTGGCATTTGAATATGCTGCGAGGCCCAGGTGACTGCCATGTCGGTCTGATGTTCACTGAATGCCGCCCAAACCTGATCGTTATTCTCATACTGCGTCAGCCAAAAGGGGAAGACTTCGTTACGGCTGCCCTGGTAGAAGAATGTGAGCACCTCGGCTAATTGAGCCATATTCAAAATTGGCTGCCCTTCTTCATCCACAACTGCCCCGCCACCGGCGCGATAATAAGTCAGTGGCAGCAATCCGGTCGGATCAGCCGCAGCAAATGCCAATGTTTGCGAACCTTCTAACAACGCCGCCCAATTGGCATATGTTTCTTCAACGGCCTCGGGGCGGTAGGCTAAAACCAGCACATCGCTTGCAAAGGGGATGCCAAAGGTCTTGTTTTGGACATGCGAAAGTTGACGAGCAAAATCGTACCAATCCAGATCGTCCATCACATCGGTCAAGCCATCAAAGGTGTGCAACAACCCATCCGCAGCGGCGCTTTGCAGGTTTGCGTAGGGCAGGGCCACCAAATCGGGCAAGGCCAATGGTGCAGCTGTACTGGCGGTTTTGAGCGTATCTTCGATGCCGCCAGGGCCTTCGACATTCTTGACGCGGGTGACTACCTGCACACCCGCGCGCCGCGCCGCAAACGCATCGAATTGAGCTTGCAAAAGTTGACCTGCAAGTGAATCGGCGGAGGGGGCGAATTGCGGCGGAACCCAGACGTTGAGCGTGACCGTGCCCCCAACAGGAATCTCGGTTTCTTCAACGAGGGGGAGGGGCGTCACCGTGAGGGTGGGGGCAGGCTCGGGGGAGGGCGTAGCCGCCTCCGGCACCGATGAGTTGCATCCCACAACCAACCACATCCCCAGCATAAGTACGAGAATTACCCCGCTCTTTCTAAACATAGATTTCTTGAACATCATCTTAGCTATTCCAACTCGATAGGCTGACTCAACAAAGCCGTCAGCAAATGCAGGGCATGTTCCACATCGGCAAAATCCACCATTTCGGAGGGACTGTGAACATAACGGCAAGGAATGGACAAACAGCCCGCCGGAACCCCCGCCCGGCTCAACTGAATGGCACGCGCATCGGTGCTGCCGCGTTCGAGCACTTCGAGCTGATAGGGGATGTCGGCGCTTTGTGCGGTGCGCACCATCCAATCGACCACCCGCGGGTCGGCAATCATGCCCGAATCCTTGACTTTGATGGCCGGGCCTTTGCCCAGCGCGACCTCCATGGTGATGCCTTTGGGCGTATCGCCGGTGCGGGTGACATCCACAGCCAGCCCCACGTCCGGGTCTACCCCAAAGGCGGCGGTCGTCGCCCCGCGCAGCCCCACCTCCTCTTGCACGCTGAAGACAAAATAGACCTCATGGGCAGTCTTTTTAAGCCGCTTCAGGGTCTCAATCAACAGCACTACGCTGATGCGATCATCCATCGCTTTCGATACCAGGCGGCCATTCATCTCACGCAACGGGCGTTCGAAGACAGCCACATCGCCCACCTGCACCGGGCATTCATCCCGCCCCGACACGCCGACATCAATGAACATTTTTTCCAACGGCGGCACACGGTAATTGTTATCTTCGCGCTCAGTGCCAATCACGCCAGAAGTGCCGTTCAAAAAACGCACCCGTCCCCCTGGCGCATAACGCGGATAAACGCCGCCCATATTGGTGAAGCGCACAAAGCCATTCTCATCAATGTGGGTGGCTATCACGCCAATTTCGTCGAGATGCGCCGAGAGCATCACCCGGCGCCCATTGCCAGTTTGCGTACCCTTGCGGGCAATCAGATTACCCAACGCATCGATGCGAATTTCATCGGCATAGGTTTCAATTTCCTGCCGAACAGCCTGGCGGATCTGGCTTTCATATCCCGGCGGGCCGGGGATGGCAACAAGTTTTTGGATGAGTGATTTCACGTTAATTCCTGTTTCGGGTTGAAAGTTTTTTTGGGGGGTTGAGAGCTATCCTTCAGCCTTCAACTGGTAACTACCAACGGTTAGATTCTCAAGCCCAGTATGCAGTAAAGCGAATGTGTTTTCCCAGTCTTCGATCCTGCAAATTGCCGCGGCAGTGTGAATATAACGCGCCGGGACAGAAACCGAAAGGCTGGGCACTCCTGCCCGCGAACGCTGAATAGCCCCGGCATCGGTGCCGCCTCCGCCCGGCTGGCGCAACTGATAGGGAATGTCCTCCTTCACAGCCGTCGTTTTAAAATGCTCAATCAAGCGCGGATCGGAGAGCGTAGCCCCGTCTGCTACATAGATCGCCGGGCCTGCCCCCAGGCGAGTGTTATAGTGGATGTTCTCTTCACCATCCCAGGCTGGCAGGTCCATTGCCGGGGTACTATCGAGGGCAATCGCCAGATCGGGTTCGAGGGCAAAGGCGGCCACGCGCGCCCCGCGCAGCCCCACTTCTTCCTGCACGGTAAAGGCAGCCAACAAGTCAATATTTGGCGGCGGCGCTTTGAGTAAGGCAATCAACGTTGCCACGCCAATGCGGTCATCAATGGCTTTGGCGCGCAGGCTGCCGCCTATTTTCATAAAATTCGTCGCGAAGGTCGCCCGGTCACCCACTTTGACCCTACCGCCGTTCTTGGGCCCCACATCAATGCGCAATGAATCGATCGAGATGGATTTCTTGCGCTCTCCACCGGTCGTCAAATGGATCGGTTTTGCACCGATCACCCCCGGGATGCATTCGCCGCCTACCCAAACCGGTTTCCCGGCCAATTGGCGTTCATCCAGGCCGCCCACGGCTTCGAAGCGGAACAAGCCATCGCCGTCATCTGCGGTGAGCATAAAACCAACTTCGTCCATATGGGCTGCCAGCATCACCCGCGGGCGTTTTTTCTTCCCTCGGCCTGTTTTCGTTGCCAACACATTGCCCAACGCGTCGACCCGCATCTCATCAACGAGATCTTCGATTTCGTCCAAAACGATTGTGCGCACAGCCCCTTCATCGCCCGAAACGGCGCAAGCCTGGGTGAGTTTTTCTAACAGAGAAAGGTCAATTTCAGGAGACATATTAATGACCAGTAGGCTGCTGATTGAAGGTTAGTTGTTCCATAAAGTCAGGTTCCAACATGGCGGCAAACTCGGCCAGCAGCCGCCCAGTGCGTTGTACATCTTTTTGCGCAATCATCTCAACGGGGGTGTGCATGTAGCGCAGCGGGATGCTGACCACCATCGTGGGGATGCCCTCACGGGCAATTTGCAGAGCATAGGCATCGGTGCCAGAATGACGCGGCATGACTTCGACCTGATAAGGAATTTCGAGCTGATCGGCCAGGTCTTTGAAGGCTTCGTGCAGCCCAGGGTGGATGTTCGGCCCCCACCCCAGGGTAATGCCCTTCCCCAGAGGGTAAGTCTTATGTTTAGGGGTATCTGGCCCTTGCGCCCAGGTGACATCAATCGCCACAGCCAATTGCGGGCGCAGCGCAAAAGCCGAGGTCAGCGCCCCGGCCATGGTTTCTTCTTCTTGCACGGTCGCCACAGCCCAAACATCCCAGGCGGTGATGCGCCTACTGAGTTGTTCCAGGCAGAGTGTCAGGGCCGCGACCGAGGCGCGGTTATCGAGCGAGTGCCCGGCCAGCAGATCGCCGCCCATATCGAGCGGTTCTTGGGCGAAAGAAATCAGGTCGCCCACGCGCACCTTTTCGAGGACCTGCTCCGGGGGCAAACCCGTGTCAACAAGCAGGTACTCCAACGGAACCGGGCCGCTCCCTATCTCCGGGGGCAGGAGGCGCTTCGGAGGTTGGACAATCATCCCTGGAAGATTTTCACGACCATGCACCGTCACAAATTGCCCCGGTAGCACGCGATGATCCAGGCCGCCAATCTCGCTAAGGTACAAAAAACCATCCACAATTTTGGCAACCATCAGGCCAATCGCGTCCATGTGGGTGGCGAACAGAATACTCGGTCGCGGCTCTGGCGAGTTGCCCTTCCGCAAACCGTGCAGGCTGCCCAGGGGGCTGACGTGGAGTTCATCGGTAAGTGGCTGCCAGGCCGCGGCAATTAACTCGCGCACCGGCTCTTCGAAGCCCGATAACCCCGGCGCGGAAATCAACGCATTAAGAAAGGTTTTGTCTGCGCTCATAAGATTATGGAGTAGGTGTTAGTGATGGAACCAGTGTGGCCGCCCCCGTAGGAGCTAAAGTAGGCGTAAAGGTCAGTGTGGGGACAGGCGTGTCGGTCGCTGTTGGCGGCGATGTAAACGTCATGGAGGGCGTAAGGCTGGGGGTTTGTGTCCAGGTAATTGTAAAGGTGGGGGTGTGCGTAGGCGGCGGCGTGGGGGTATAGGTAGGGGTGATGGAAGGCGTCAGCGAGGCCGTAGGGGTTTCGGAAGGCGGCAAAGGTGTAAGTGTTGGGTAAGGCGTGAGGGTGGGATAAGGCGAGGCCACAAACGGGCCGGTGGTCTCGGTAAGCGTGTGCAAGGGAGTAATAGTTGGCGTAGGCGTTGGCCGACTCTCAAAGCGCACCACCAGCCAACCGGCACAATAACAAGGCAGTGTCGCCAGCGTGATTGCGATCAAAAAAATACGAAGTCTTGCACGGGAGGATGGCGTTTCCAGCATAGCAGTGTAGATGATAACACTAGCTCATGAGAGAAGCAAGGAAAGGTAAGTTTGCCTCAGGGCAAACGCACCATAAGTCTAGACAACTAGGCTTGACCAATAGGGTATCCT
>CAYFMI010000076.1:0-20542 GCA_964344175.1 uncultured Anaerolineales bacterium | reverse complement strand
GGCGTTCTCTGCGGTAAATTTCTGGTATAGCACAAATTTAAGAAAGCCGTGCCCTTAAACGTTTTCTTTCGAAATGAAGATGCACGGGGCAGGTAGTGCCGCAGGCATCTTCATTTTTCCCTGGTGACAAGATTTAATGTTCTTCAGCCCACAAGGGGCGCCCGCTTTCATCACGCAATATTAGCATCATTCCGGTGCGCGGATTGTGTATAGACATCATTTCAAAATTCCCCTTATCATCGAAATACCCATCGAGAAACACCTCATCACCAATATCGACTGTGAAGCCCTGGGCTTTCGAAAATCGCCAAGTGCGGCCAGCGATCTCAAAGGATGCGCCATCACTTCCGCGCAGGATGATATTGCGATTCGACTGACTCGCCACGATGACGCTCATCCTGATGAGTGAATCTGCTGCAACAGGCTCATGTTCTTGTTCCTCATGAAGGTCAATCTCGTCGTTTAGGGAGTTGTCGCTGTTTCGTTGACTATCCCCTGTTTTTGCCAGGGTGCGATTCGTTGCTCCGAACAACAGCAGCCCTACAAAGCCAACGTATAGCGTCCACAATAAGATTTTTCGCAACATGTCCAGACTCTCCTTATTTGCTGCTGCTTCCAATTGCAGCGTACATTGTCAGGTTTAGATACATTTTTCGGGTCACCTTCAATGCCCATCGCCAATGAATAGCAAAATGCAGCACCGCTGCCGCGATCATCACCACCCCACTCCAGGTGTGGATCAGATCCCATGTGACGGGGGTGAAAACGAAGGAGTCAAATACCGTATCCAGCGCAAGAAAATAATACAACCCGCTCAGAGCCGTAAGAAGAAAACTCGCGCCAATGAGGCTGTTAATCGCCAGGTTGATTTTGCTCCCAGCATTCATGCTCTGGCAGCGACCACGCACAATTTTTATCATCCGCCGGGTCATGTTCACGATCCAGGCCCAATGCACAGGGATGTGAATCGCGGCAATAGCTATCATTATCAACCCGCCCCAGGCATGCCAATTTTCCCAGGTGTGGCGGTCAAATAAGATCGTGATGCCATAATAGGGATTACGCCCCCCCTGATACCCTCCCACCGGCAAAAATAAAAAGTAGATCCCCGACAAGAAAGCAATCAATCCACTGACAAACAAGCCGCAGTCTATCAACCAGTTATTACGAGTTCGATCAGATATACGCATCTTCCCCGACATTGAAATTCTCCTTTCATAGATAAATGTCTCGTGCAGGGGGAGCAGGATGCAAAATCCCACTCCCCCCGTTATCAATTGTGCCCACGGCCGCCCCGGCCACGGCCCTTACCCCCGGTCTCCATCGCCGAAGATAGGATAGCATCATAAGCCTCTGAGCTAAGGTACTGGGGGGCGTAGGTTTCGCCGGTCTGGCTTTCGAACATACTAACAAAGGAACGCAAATGGTTGCGGGAGCCTTTCATCAGGTTCTCATAAACCCAGATAATATCTGCACGGTCGGTGCTGGCGATGCGGCTCTCCAAGTCGAGGATGTCAATCTCTTCAATGGCCGCGCCAACTTCGAGGGCATCTGCCAGCGATAGACTACCCTGGGCGACCAACTGGTCATATAGCGCTTGCAAGTCAGGGTTAGCAAATTCGCCAATATCGGTCGCGGCTGCCGGGTCTTGCAAACCATAAGTTTCGATCAACATCAACAGGGCATCCATATGAGCAGATTCGCTGGCAGCAATATTCTGGAAGACCGGCATCTGCCACTGATCGTAGAGCGTCAGATACACATCACGGGCCAGTTTTTCTTCTTCGCGCATAAAGAGGATGTCAGCAATCTCGGTTTCACTTAAGGCAGTCTCGGCATTTTCCGGTGCCGCCTGAACAATCTGCGCACTCGCCAGCAGGATAGTCGTTGATATGGTCAAAATGACCAGGAAGAGGTTTATCGTCTTTTTCATTATTTTCTCCAAATATTCACAAGATTTTTAATTGGCAATTCCTCAAAGCACAGCATTGTTTGCGATGGCGTTTTAGAGCAATGCCATGGGGCGATCATATTTACAAGTTTATCGGTGAGATATGTAGGGGGTATCGACAAAATATGAATTTAGTGTGAATGTCGGCAAGGGCCGCTCTTGCATGGCTATCCCCCGATTCCTTATAATGGCCTAAGTTGCCACCTACATGCAGGTTAGTCTGCACATTCTTGCGAGAGGAAAGTCCGAAAAATAGGGGCGTGTTGGGTGCTCCGCACCCAACACGCCCCTATTTTTCGGCAAATTTTCAACGAACTGCGTAAGTCCTAACTAATTTATCCAAAGATCAATAATTGTTACGGCCCCTCATTCCTCAATAAAAATAGGGCTTCCATCCAAAATGATCGTCACTTCTCCCTGGTGAACCGTTTCCATTCGGGTATCGAAAGCCGTGGTGAAATCGGTCACTTGCTGCCCGGTTTCGTATTTGGGAACTGCCCGGGTAATTTGCACACTGTCTGCGTCGATACCGGTAAGCGTAATACTTCCACCGTTGTCGCTCCAGGCAACCCAAACTGGTTCTCCCGACAATTTGATAAATTTGTAAACATAGGTTCCGTTGGCTTCTACGATGGTTTCGATGTTGTTCCAGTCAGCATTACCTAATTGATCAATGAGTAATTGATAGGTGTAATAGGATAATTTCTTTACACCATATCCAGGATCCTCGATGTCTCTATCTTTTATCCCATCATGCACCAGTCCCATAGGGGCTTCATTGTGCATATCTACCATATTGAACCAAAAGACCTTCTCCACGCCATGTACTATTGGGAAAATCATTAATTTGGGGAGTGCAATAGCTTGTGCTGTTTCAAAAGTGTATGCACCCGCATTGCCAACTTCTGTGATCCAGATCTCGGTATCATGGAAGTTGGATTGTTGCAAGACAGCTTCTACTTCATCGTGCATCATCCTCGCATCGACATAATCTCCATAAAGATGAAAATCAAAAATATCTACATGCTGACCGTTCAACCTTTCCAAAACAGGAGTGTAAAAATATCGAAGTGTAATGATGTCTCCACGATCTTCTATGTTCTGCGCTTTCCTGCTGAGGTCTGCGTAATGAAGCGGGCTATATACTAACCCGCTCATCAGGATTTTGCAGTCTGGGCAAGCGTCTTTGATCGCTCTGGCGGCAATTTCGAAGGTGTTTGCATAATATTCCCAATTCTCTTCCAATTGCTGAACATACTCATCGCCATGTTTTTGTTCCATTCCATCCACATTCAAGAAGAGATAGCCCGGAGCTTCATTATCCACCTGCCAGTATTTTACCGGAGCAATAAGTCCCGGCATATCGTCCATACCATCTCCATCGTAGCGTTCAACAATCTGGGTTACATAGTCATAAAACGCCTGATCTGAAATGCTCAGTTTCATAGAGCCATGTTCTCGAGGGGAGTAGATATTGAGAACTTTCTGCATACTTGCTGGCACTTGGGCTACAATCCCATCGCTTAAATCTTGCGCCGCCTGATCAAAAGGATAATCACTTGACCGGAAGAAAGACCTGTCCCAGGCAATGCCCAAATCGAGGGCATTCTGATAATCAAACAACGCGCCAGGAGTCATATTTTGTGGTCTTGTGCCAGCGCCGTGCATACCCAAGGGGAAATCAATAGTTTGCGGAGGAACGCTTGCCGCACACTCCCCTTCATATAGAAACTCTGCCCCGCTTCTTTCCAACTCACACATGTTGCCAAAAGTCCTTTCAATAGGATCGCAAGGCGCGGCAACACAGGTTACTTCTACCGCGCCGCAAACCGGGCGATACTCCTGTGTGCAAACCATATCCCCAGAAGATGCTGAAGAGCCGCCAGACATTGTGTTTATTGGCAATAATCCCTGTTCTATAATTTCCGAAACGGTCTTGCTTCTCTCTGCCGTTGGATCTTTTTCATGCAAGAACTCCATAAAGTCATAAAGGTATTCCGCCTGATCCTCAAAACTGTGGATCACCCCGCCATAAGCCTGATTACCATCGAGCTTATCAAAAACTTCTTTGGCTTCGTCGGAACCTTGATAAAGCTGATAATGGGCGAGCCAATATCTTTGGATACCATTCACATCAAAAGAAAGGACATAATCGTTGCGCCCTTTTTCAGGGTCACCATCTGGAAGTCTCCGCGCCTTGCCGAAATTAGCGTACCCCGAACAAGTGTCGTACACAATTTCATCGGGCATCGAAAATGTGTCGCTTTCTGCATTTGTACAGCCTGAATTCATGGCGGGATTGAGTCTGTTGACTTTACCCATGAGATCATCCAGTGTACCGAGATACGCCTCGTAATTTGCCGGTCCTTTTTTCTCGATTCTCTTTTGGACGGCAGTGTCCTCCGGGTAATTGGTATAACCGTCCCAATTACCATGGTAGATGCTGTGATGGTGAAGGGCAATTTCATGCCCGTTGCTTTCCCATGCTGAAATATCTTCAAGTTTTCCATTGTCAACAATGTAATCCGACCATTGCGCCGAGAGCATGAGTGTCAATTTAATATTGTATTCATCCGCTCTGGCGACGATCTGCTCCAGCACGGCATATTCTTCCGCAATTCTTGCTTCGCCCCCATGCGTGTGACTCGGTTCGTGCCACGGCTCGTTATGGATAGCGATGAAATAGTATGGGGTCTCGCTGCTCTCCGGCGTGCTTATTTCGACTTCCTCCACAAAGATCTGCCCGTCGGGGGTTTGGCATTTGCGAGGGTACGACTCCATGACGGAATACCCGGATTGGGCGCATGCCTCGAACGAATTGATCTCCACCGGGGGCGCATCTGCGGAAGATGGCGCCGGGGGTGCGGGCAGAGCAGTTGCCAGATTGCAGGCTGAAGAAACAGCCAGCGAGATCATCAGGAAAATATATACAGATTTTTTGGTCTTCATAAAGAATCTCCTTTATTAGGTGTTACGCACTTGCACAGGGAAGGCCCGGAAATAGGGGTGTGTAGGGCGCTTTGTGCCCTACACACCCCTATTTCCGGAATATCTTTTCGAACTGCGTAAGTCCTACTTTAATTATTTGACCCCATTGTAGGAAGAAGATGCTAAGATGCTGTTCAGATGCTGTTCAGATTTTATTGTGATGGTGCAGATTGAACCATCATTACCCTTGTTGGTGAATTTTCTCCACCTGATAAATTTCTACTGTTAACTTGCGCAGACGCCAGGAGTCGGGGGGCAGCCCCATTTTACGGCATAAATGGTTGAGAAACTCTGCCGGATCGGGGAGTTTCTCCCATACCTGGGGTAAGAAGGTTGCCCGGCGCGAGCCATCGCGCAGTACAACGCCATCGGTGTGAGGGCGCAGCAACGTGGGCAGCTCTTCAGGGCGATCATATTCCAAAGGCTGAGGCAGTGTCAGGCAGGATATTTCGAGGGTAATTTCGGGCAACTCCTCCGGCTGGAGGCGAGGGAAGCGGTAATCGTTCAGCGCGGCAGCGACGGCGTGCTGGCGGACATCCTCGGCGAGGGGGCGGTAAGGCTCCAGCGAACCGATACAGCCGCGCAGCGCGCCGCGCTTTGTCAGGGTCACAAAGCTCGCGCCGGGGGCTTGTAAACGAGGCGGCAAACTCTCTAAGTCAAGTTCCGGCAAAGGCTCGCCTCCCACGCCCAACTCCAGGGCTTGACGCGCCAACTCAATTAATGGGTCACGCTCTGCGGGGGTTAACCGTTCTTCAGACATCATCATCCATCCTACCCGGAATCATACTTGCAACGGAAATAAGCGCTCATTTCTATTTTACCTGAAAGCCTTGCCAGTCAGACACCTTTTGGGTACTATGAAGGACATGGATCGAAAACGCGCCCCCCGTCGCCGGGTCAGAAGCAAAAACGTCACCTCGAATTTGCTGATTGACACACTAAAAACGCTGATTACTGTAGCCGGAATTGCCTTTCTGGCAGCGACGGTATTCACGGCAGCCAAGCCGGTGCGGTTATTCTCTGGTGATTTCTCACTCCAATTGGCAGAGGCTCTCAAAGAACAGGCGACGCCCGCCGAAACCTGGCCGACGGCAACCCCGCGCCCCAAGCCGCGCGTGGGCATCGTTGTCGGGCACTGGGGTGACGAAAACGACCCCGGCGCGGTTTGCACCGACGGCCTTACCGAGTTGAGCATCAATCAGGAAGTCGCCACGCTGGTGCAACAAATTATGCTTGCCGAGGGTTTCGATGTCGATTTGCTGAGTGAATTCGACAATCGGCTCGATGGCTACAAAGCCCTGGCACTGATCTCGATTCATGCCGATTCGTGCATCTATATCAATGATGCCGCCACCGGATTCAAAGTGGCTGCTTCGCAATTCAATCCGCAGCCGGAACGCACGGCGCGCCTGATGGCCTGTTTGCGCACCCGCTACGCCGCCGCAACCGGGCTGGGTGAACACCGCAGTATTACCGCCGATATGTCTGAGTATCATGCCTTTGAAGAGATTTCGCCCGAAACCCCGGCTGTCATCATTGAGATTGGCTTCATGAATCTCGACCGCCAGATTCTCACCCAGAACGAAGACATTATCGCTCAAGGTATTGCAGATGGTATCTTGTGTTATATTCACAAAGAGAATGACTAGCTCAACGACAGAAATCTAAACAGCGATGAACCGTGATTGGGAAGTAGCGCGAGAAGCACTTCGGGAAGCGCAAGCGGCGCTTAAGCGCAAAGACCTGCGCAGCGCCCGCCGTTGGGCTGAGCGCGCCGCCGCCAGTGCGCCCCACCGCGAGGAACCCTGGCTGTTTCTGGCCGCTGTGGCTTCGCCGCGCGCCAGCATTGAATACCTCAAACGCGCCTTAGACATCAACCCGAAGAGTCGGTTTGCACGCGCCGGAATGCATTGGGCTATTCAACGTTGGCGGCAGGCCAGCCCGCCCCCTTCGCCGCTTCGTCGAATCGTTGCCGAGAATATCACGCCGCAGGCGCTTACTCGAACGCGCCCGGCACTCAAACCGTGGGCAATGCTTGCTCTGACGTTCGCCATCGGATTTGCACTCTGGTTCAACGCCCCAGCACTCTCCGCTGCGCTGGGTGGCTCGGATGGAATTGCCCTGGCCCAAGTGGATGTTGATAAAGCCACCCGCACCCCCCCCCCCACACCCACCTTTACACCCCCCCCCCCCTCCACCCCCACACCAACCTTTACACCGACCCCCACCTTCACCCCCACGCTGACGCCCACTAATACGCTCACACCGACGGCCACGTTAACCCCTTCGATCACGCCTACGCCGCTGCCGACAAACACGCCGGCCCCCACGCAGCCCCCGTCGCCCACGCCGGTTCCACAACAATCTTCCGGCGGCGGCGGAGAACGCTGGATTGACATAGATCTCTCCGACCAGCGCCTATATGCATATGAAGGCGATAAGATGGTCAACTCTTTCGTGGTCTCCACCGGCACCTGGCAATTCCCCACCGTCACCGGCCAGTATCATATCTACGTTAAATACCTCTATTCCGATATGGCCGGGCCGGGCTATTATCTGCCCGATGTGCCCTACACAATGTATTTTTACAAAGGCTATGGCATTCACGGAACCTATTGGCATAACAATTTCGGCACACCCATGAGTCACGGCTGTGTCAACATGATCACGTCTGAGGCGGGCTGGGTTTATAATTGGGCTTCCGTTGGCACGTTGGTCAATGTTCACCCTTGAATTTAATGGTAAACATGTTTGGTGCGCGACAATTTTCTCGCAGAGATTTTTTGAAATGCCTGAAAGGGGGTCTATTTGGCTTGGGGCTAGCTCCCTTTACCAAGCGATTCCCGTCCCTAGCGCCACACCAACAAGGCCGCGTCATTTACGAGCAGATCACGCTGTATGATATTCCATCTTTCAGCGGGAGCGCCCTGCGGCAATATTGGGTAGACGCGGTGCTGCCGATCAGCGAAGTCACCATCGGGGATGACGAACCGGCCCACAACCGGGTGTGGTACGGCATCGAAGAGGATGGATACGCCCACTCCGGAGGGATTCAACCGGTACAGACTCTACTCAACCAGCCTGTGGCCGACCTGCGCCCCGGAGGGCAATTGGCTGAAGTCACCGTCCCCTACTCTGACGCGCGTTGGGAGCTTGATCTGCACTACGAAGTGGCCTACCGCATGTACTACGAAACGACGCATTGGGTCATTGGCTTTTCGTATGCACAGGATGGGACACAGGTCTATCATATTCTGGACGATAAGTGGGATCTGGTGTTCTATGTTCCGGCGCGGCATTTGCGGCTGATCCCCGACGAAGAATTAAGTCCCCTTTCACCCGATGTGCCACCGGAGGCCAAGCGCATCGAAGTGCATACCGATCTTCAAACCGTCGTGGCCTATGAATGGGATCGCCCGGTCTTCACCGCCAAAGCTGCTACCGGCGCCGAATTCAGCAATGGAAAATTTTTCACACCCGAGGGCCGTCATTACACCAACCACAAGATGCCCTCCCGCCATATGGCCGCCGGAAATTTGGCCTACAACGGCTTCGATCTACCGGGCATCCCCTGGGTGAGTTACCTGACCGAGAAAGGGGTTGCCTTCCACGGTACTTATTGGCATAACGACTACGGGCTACCCCGCAGCCATGGCTGCATTAACCTCACGCCGCAAGCCTCAAAATGGATCTACCGCTGGAGCTTGCCCCATGTCCCGGCCAGTGAGCGGCGGTTGTATGAAAAAACCGGCACCCAAGTCGATATTTTTTACCCGCAGTAACATAACCTTCCCAGAAAAACTGGTTAACTAGAAATCTCGCCTATTAAAACAAACTTAGCGAGAGCACCACTATCAGACCAAAGGAGAAATACCATGCAAACCGCATTTCAATTTGACCACTATGTCCTCAAACGCCAGGTGTTTGCTCTGACGGGCAAGTTCCGCATTTTCAGCCCCGATGGACGCCTACTGCTGTACAGCCAGCAGAAAATGTTCAAACTCAAAGAGGATATTCGCGTCTTTTCCGATGAAAGTATGAGCCAGGAATTGCTCAGCATTCAGGCCCGCCAGGTGATCGATTTTTCAGCCGCTTACGATGTCATCGACAGCTTCTATCAGACCAAAGTAGGCGTGCTGCGGCGCAAGGGCTTGCGCTCGATGATGCGCGATGAATGGGAAGTGCTGGATGCCAACGATCAGCCCCTGGGCATCCTTCTGGAAGACAGCGTTGGCTATGCCTTGCTGCGGCGCTTGCTCCTGGGAACTCTTCTACCGCAGAATTACGACGTTATGTTCGGCACCCAACGCGTCGCCGATTTGCGCCAGCGCTTCAAGCTCTTTGGCTATGAACTCAATCTGGACTTTAGCATGGATGCTGGCAAACGCCTCGACCGCCGCCTGGGGATTGCTGCGGCAATATTACTCGGCACAATCGAAGGGAAACAATCTTCCTGACAAAGAAAAACGCCATCTCAGCAGTCCTTATCCCGAAATAGGGGTGTTCCCTATTTCGGGATAACTTTAGCCAATCTCTCCAGTCATAAGAAATTTATTAGAACAGGCAATCCAACCCCCACACAGAGTGGCGCGCGGTAAAATCTGGGTACTGTTTATACCCTAAAGTGATCGCATATGACCAAAAAAATTCTTTTTGAAGGATTAGTTTACGACGAAGACGATAACCCCGTTGAGACAACCTATGTTGGATCGGAGCCGTGCTATATTGTGGATGATGCCGGATTTCGACGCCATATTCCTTCCGAGCAGGTTGACCGGCAAGTTTTGAGCATTATGCAAGAGATGATCGAAGGCAACGAGGGCTTGTTAAGCGAGCAAGCTGCCAAACTCCTGGGGCAAGATGATATTTTTACCCGCGCCATGATCGAAACCCAGCTCAAACAAATGGATCAACAACTTGATCGCATTTTCGAAGTGGGCATCCCGGAGGAAAGCCGCGCCTATATGGGGATGACCGGTTTTCGCATTGTCATCAATATCCACGGTGAAGTGATCGATTTTCAACAACCCGGGATGATCGAACCTGACTGATCTGGTAAAATTAGCACATCTGCTCTGGAAATGCACAGAGTGCGTTTTTCGGTTTTATCCACGTATCGATTATCCTTATGACCTCTTCAAATATCGTCAACGTCAGTGAAGCAAATTTTGAATACGAGGTTGTCGAATTCTCCCAGGGTACGCCCGTGCTGGTTAATTTCTGGGCAGAGTGGAGCATTCCCTGTAAAACACTCGATCCTATCCTAAAAAATCTAGCCTCCCAGGGAGGCGGCAGTTTTCGCCTGGCGCGCCTTAATGTGGACGAAAATTCCAAACTGGCGACGCGCTTGAACGTGCGCAGTATCCCCGTGGTTAAAGCTTTTCGTGAGGGGGTCATCGTTGCCGAATTTTCCGGCATCAAATCCGAAGATGAAATCCGCCAATTCATCCGCCATGTTGTGCCCAGTCCAATTGATTTGATCTTGGATAAGGGACACAGCTTGAACGCGCTGGAGCGCTGGGAAGATGCCGCCGGCGCTTTTCAACAGGTTCTCGATGAGCGCCCCAAACACCCCAGCGCCTTACTCGGTCTCGCAAAGAGTTTTTTGGCGATGGGCCAATGCGACCTGGCGCTCGATATTCTTAACCGATTTCCGCCCAGCCGCGAGTATGCAGTTGCTCAAATGTTGACTCCACTAGCCACAGCCCTGATTCAAACGCAGGAAGCAAAATCAGAAACCCACTCACAGATCGAGACCACCTATCATCATGCCTTGCGATTAGTCCATCTCGGCAATTTGCCCGCCGCGATGGATGGGATTCTAGCTGTATTACGACAAGATAAACGATATCGCGATGGAGAAGCTCGCCAGGTACTCTTGGGGCTTTTCGAGATCTTGGGCGAGGATAACCCCATCACCCGCCAATATCGCAACGAACTTGCTTCAATCCTGTTCTAGAGTTGCAGGCGGGCATTCCAAACAGCCATAGGGTCCAGCCCATTTTATATTCATGGTGCTTCACATCGTTAAGCATTCTTTTGATTAGAATTTTCCTTTCACCACATCGACATCTTTCAACGCAGTGAACAAAAATGAACCCTGCGCCCCAAAACACAGGAGACATCATGATGAAAACGAATATGCGCCGATGGATCATCGTACTTGGTCTCGCCATCCTCACCAGCCTGGCTTGCAGCCTTGTTACGCAGGCTCTCCCTGAAGCGCCACCGGCCCTCGATGAAGCAGCACCACCTGCAATTACAGAAGAAGCCGCCACTCAGGGAGATGATCCAGCCTCCACCGAAGAGACAGCCCCTCCCGCACCAGCAGCAGATGAGAATTCTGTCACCAGCGGTGATGGGCTGGTGCCCCCGCCCCCTGCAGGCGGTGGAGCCTGCGCCAACACCTTTTATCCGCTCATTCCCGGCAACCAATGGATTTATGAGATTACCTCCGAGGGGGAAACCAGCCAAATCAGCTTGACGGTCAGTGAAGTGAACGGCAACCAGGCTACTCTGAATACCCTCTACCTGGAATCAGGGGTCACGTCTGAAGCCACAGTCGAATGTCAGGATGGCGCTATTCTCAACTTCCCCATTGTTATGCTGGCGTTCCTATTTGGGGATGTCGATGGCGAACTTGAAGTCACCCATGAAGATGGCGTCTTCGTGCCCAACTATCAAACCTTTAGCCAAAATCATTGGGATCTCACCTGGACAAGCGACTATGTAACCTCCGGTGAAATTCAGGCTGAGATCGAGGGCGAAATGGTCACCGGACGGCTTGAAGACAGCCCCCTGCGTATGACCTGGAACACACTCGGATCGGGCAATACGATATTCGAAAGCATCACTGTAAAAGCCGGCTCCTATCCCCAGGCCATCAAACTTGAGCGTCAGGTCGAATTCGACTTCACCGCCGAAATGGTCGAACAGGGTCAAACCATATCGCTGGCTGCGGTCCTAATCCTTGAAAATGACCTTTGGTTCGAACCCAATGTCGGCCTACTCAGACAAGAGATCGCCCAGGCCAGCGCCAAAGTCTACGGCATTAACTTCCCCATCGTCATGGATGGCAGTGTCGAACTGGTTGAATTCCGCACCGGAGAATGAAGAACCCCGCCACAAGCGGCGTGGTACTCTGGATTTTTCCGTAGAATAAACAGGCTTTGGAACGCCTATTCAGAAAGAAGGTACCCGGGAACCGTTTTTTTCGGCACAGCTTATGTTAAAATAAGTAGTAGATTGTCCGAATAATGGGCAATATCCTGCACAAGTGAAATCAGCCCCTTTTTTAAGGGAGGGTCGTCCAATGACAAAAACACCCCTTAGAGCATACTTGCGTGATATCGAGGATGCCATCAAGGAAAATCAAACTGATGAGGCTGTCGCACACTGTCGCCATATCCTCAAAACATTCCCCAAACATATCGATACTTACCGTCTTCTAGGGAAAGCCTATCTCGAAGCGCAGCGATACAGTAGCGCAGCCGACATCTTCGAGCGCGTGCTTTCTGCCATTCCAGATGATTTCATCGCCCATCTGGGCATGAGCATCATTCGAGAAGATGAAGGCAACCTGGGTGCAGCCCTATGGAACATGGAGCGCGCCTTCGAAGTTCAGCCCTACAACGCCGCCATTCAGGGCGAACTTCGTCGCCTGTACGGCAAGCGCGACGGCATGGAACCTACCAAAGCGCGCCTGACTCACGGCGCGCTGGCGCGCACCTACGCCAAAGGCGGCCATTATCAGCAAGCCATCGCCGAGTTACGCACCACATTGACCGAGGACCCCAAACGCGCCGACCTGCTCGTACTCTTGGCTGAAATGCACAAACGTAATGGCGATACGGTCAAAGCGATCGAAACATGCAGCACATTGCTTCGCGATCTGCCCTATTGCCTCCAGGCCAACCGCATTTTAGCCGAACTCCTTGAAGGCACCGAACGTCAGAATGACCGTCAGGCCTGTCTTCAGCGGCTGCACGCCCTCGACCCTTATGAGGCTTATATCTCCGATCATGCGCCCTTCGCTGTCGACGTTCCCGACCAGGCTGTAACCATTGAACACCTGGCGTGGGATGGCTCATCCGTGGGAGCTGCGCAACCTTCCTGGGCAGCTTCACTAGAGGTAGATCTGGAAGAAGCAGACTCACCCGCAAGTGGAGTGCCCAATTGGTTAGCATCTGCATCCGATGATGATCTCACCCCCGAGGCAGCCCCTTCTGAGCGTGAAATTCCAGAGTGGATGCAAGATGCCGGGTGGGAACCTGCGACGGGAGAATTTCAGGAGGGGCCTTCGCCTTTCGCATCAGATAAAGAAGATGAACCCGCCAGCGCCGCCGTAGAAGCCGACCTGCCCGACTGGATCAAAGACATGGCCCCGGCTGCCGCGGCTGCAACCGGCCTGGCCGCTGATGAGTTGTTATCAGATGACGATGCTTCGACATTGGATGCGCTCTTCGATGATGATAACGTTGCCGATGATGGTGTAATCCCCGACTGGATGCAAAGCGAAACCCCAGCAGACGAAGCTGCACCAACCTCGCAAGATACCGAGGAAAGTGCGCCAGACGAGACGCCCATAGCGCAACCCGATCCTGCCGCAGACGGCATGCCAGACTGGCTCAAAGGCATCGACCATGAGGAAGACCGCCAACCCGCCGAAGAGGGCCTTCCGGCTGAAAAAGAATCAACCGGCGTGACCGACTTCCTCAATAGCCTGCGAGATGAAGAATCCGAGGAACCCAAAGAACCCGCCGCGCCCGCGGCAGAGGCCGCTCTGCCCGATTGGCTGCAAGATACCATTGAGAGTCCCGCACCCACGCAACCCGAAGAAGAACCCCAGGCCGTCATCGAGGAAACTCCCGATTGGCTGCAAGACACCGCCAAGATCGCTCCGCCTGATGTAGATGAAGAACCCACCGCAGAAACCCAGGTTGTCGCTGACGAACGCGAAGACATGCCCGACTGGCTGCAATCACTCGAAGATACGACAACCACAGTGACAGAACCCGAACCGGAGCCTGAAGCGCCAACCAAGGAGGAGGCTATTCCAGATTGGCTGGATGAGTTGGCCGGAGACGTACTCGCCAAAGATGAGCAAACTCCTGCTGCTGAAGAAGCTCCCGAAACACCCGATTGGCTGACCGATCTCAGTGAGGCCGCGCAGCCCGAAGATACGCCCCCACCCACCCGACGCGAGATGGCCGCCAATGCCCTCGAGATTGAGACCGATGATGAGCCAGTGTATCCACAAATTGACGATCTACTGGAAGAAGCCAAGCCTGAACCGGAAAGCGAATACCCCGAGTGGCTGGCCCCATCTGTTGAAACGGAAGACACGCTCGAACCCGTTGCCGCAAAAGGTAACGACAGCGATTTCCCCGAATGGCTGCCATCGCCATCTGAGGCAGAACCTGCCCCGCCCGCTGACGAAGTAGAAGAGGCAACGCCTGAATTCGCTGATGCCGACGCCGCCATGGCCTGGCTAGAGAGTCTGGCCGCCAAGCAGGGCGTCCCTGAAGAGGAACTGCTGACCAGCCCCGATGAACGCCCCAAAGAGCCACCCGAATGGGCACAGGAATCGTCTCCGGAGGCAAAAGCCAAACCCGAAAGCGCGGTTCCAACTCCCCCCACGCCTGACGCCGCTCCAGACGATATTCCCGATTGGCTGCAAGAGGGCGCCTTTGCCGAACCCGAAAGCGCCGAAACACCTGCGCCTCAAATCGTCGAGCCGGAAGAGCCGGCCCCCTCAGCTGAGGTTGCTGAAGAAACAACCCCAGAGTGGATGACGGATATGACCGCCGAGTCTGCGGAACCGAGTGTTGATGAAACACCGGCGAGCGAAGAGATACCTGCCTGGCTGCAAGACCTTGACGAAGAAAGCCCCACACCTGAACCAGAGCCTCAGAAAGATGCAGCCTGGGTCGAGGCGGATGAAGAGTCGCCAGAACTTGAACAGGAAGAAGCCCCCGACTGGATCAAGGATATGCAGCGTGTTGATGAGGTTGAAGAACCTGCCAGCCCGAAGGCGAAGGAGGCTGCGCCAGAAGAAGAATTGCCTGATTGGCTCAAAGACGTTGACGAAGAACCCCTGGAAGACCCAACCTGGATTCGTGAATTCGACCGCCAGCCCGAGGAAGAAATTACCCCAAAAGCTGAGGCCGCTCCGAAGGATGACGAGTTGCCAGATTGGCTGAAAGACGCTGACAAAGATAGTGATCTCCCGGCCTGGGCGCTAGACGCGGCCGAAGACAAAGAGTACACTTGGCAGCCATCCGACGAAGAAGCGCAGCCTGAAAAGCTAGATCTCAACCAGGCATCGCTGATCGAGTTGGAGCGTTTGCCGGGCATGGGCTTCCGCAAAGCGCAGATCATCTTCTCGCATCGCGATACGCATGGCAATTATAATGCGCTGGATGATATCCTGACGCTCCCCGAATTCGACTCGGCCACCGTTGAGGGGCTGCGTGATTATCTCGAAGTGCTGGCTCCCGCCGCCGAAGAAACACCCCCGCCTGCCGAATCCGCTCCCCTGACCCCAGTGATGGATATGCCCGAGGGCCAACCCGAGGACGAGCATCATGCCAGGCAGATGGACGCCCAAACGCATTTTGCACAGGGAAATATCAGTGAGGCCCTGGAACACTACGCCCAACTGATCAAGAAGGGTAAGCGCATCGAGGCTGTTGTTGCCGATCTCGAAAGGGCCAGCGAGCAGCGTCCGATGGACACGGAGATCTTACAAGCGCTGGGGGATGCCTATATGCGGGCCGACCAACTGCAAGAAGCGCTGGATACTTTCTCGCGTATTGAGAAATTGCTGCAAATGAAATAATAAGACCCAAAAGTAAATTACCCGAAAAATAGGGGTGTGCGGCGGGCAAAGCCCGCCGCACACCCCTATTTTTCGGATTTCTTTTCGAGAGGAGCAATACTTATGGAAAAAACATTCGTAATGGTCAAACCCGACGGCGTGCAACGCGGCCTGATCGGTGAAATCATCGCCCGCCTGGAACGCCGCGGCCTGAAACTGAACGCCGCCAAATTCATGCAGGTCAGCCAGGAGCTGGCCGAGACGCACTACGGCATTCACAAAGGCAAACCTTTCTACGAGGGCTTGATCGCCTACATCACCTCGGCCCCGGTGATGGCGATGGTCTGGGAAGGGCCAAACGCTGTGGCAGCTGTGCGCCAGACGATGGGCGCCACCCGCCCCACCGAGGCAGCGCCCGGCTCGGTGCGGCACGACTTCGGCCTGGAAGTGGGCCGTAATATCACCCACGCTTCTGACTCGCCTGAAAATGGGGAACTAGAAATCAAATTGTGGTTCACGCCTGAAGAGCAGGTCGCCTGGGGACGAGCCAACGACACCTGGATTTTCGAGTAAAGACCTCACAAACTTGTTTTGGTACGGATTAAGACCTTTGGGGACTCGGAGTCCCCAAAGGTCTCGCGCAGGATCGCGCCCCGCCAGTCCTTCTCCAACTTTTTCAACGCCTGCGCCAAAGCCATCCACAAGGCCTATGGCCGCACCGGCAGCCTTTTTGAACACACCTTTAAACCGTGCGGGCCACTTCATTCATCTCATCGCCTACATCCATCAGAACCCGCAAAAACACGGCTTTGTGGAAGATTTTCGGGATTAGCCTTATTCATCCTGCCGCGCCCTGATTTCCAGTGCCTCCCCTGATCTCGTGCATAAGGAAACACTGGAGTGCTTTGGCGGCTCAGCCCGGTTCGAAGATTATCATCGCGGTTTAGTGAACGACTAACAAATCGAAAGCTTACTGGGCGACGACTTCAAGCAAATCAGACTCATAAGGTCTTAAAAGCCTTTAAGGTCTTTCACGCATGCGGTATAATCCACCCGCTATGTTAACCCCTCAACAAATTCAAACCAAACTCGAAACCATTCTGCCCACGGTGCAAAAGCCGGGGCGCTATACTGGCGGTGAACTCAATCAGGTGGTCAAGGATTGGGACGCGATCGAGACTAAAGTTGCCCTGGTCTTCCCCGATATTTACGACCTGGGGATGTCGAACCTGGGGCTGGCGATTTTATACGATCTGCTCAACCAGCGCGAGGATGTACTGGCCGAACGGGCCTACGCCCCCTGGACGGACATGGAAACCGCCATGCGGGAGCAGGGCCTGCCCCTGTACTCCCTGGAAAGCAAACACCCCCTGACGGATTTCGACATTGTCGGTTTTACGCTGCCTTACGAAACGCTCTACGCCAGCGCGTTGAACGTTTTGGATCTGGCTGGAATCCCGCTTTTGAGCGCCGCACGCGGCCCTGAGCACCCCCTGGTGATCGCGGGGGGACATTCGACCTTCAATCCTGAGCCGATGCACGCCTTTGTGGATGCTTTTGTCATCGGGGAGGGTGAGGAAGTCATTCAGGAAATTGTGGATTGCGTCGCAACCTTCAAACACTCGAAGCGGGCAATATCCAAACGCTCAGATGTATTGCGCCAGTTGTCTCAGATTTCCGGTGTCTATGTGCCTGCGCTCTACGAAGCGCGCTACCATGAAGATGGAACATTCGCGGCAATTGAAAAACTTGACCCAGATGCACCGCTCCCCATCGTCAAACGCATCACGGCCCAATTGCCCCCGCCGACAACCCGCTTCATCGTGCCTTATGTGGATACTGTGCACAACCGCGCCCCCATTGAGATTATGCGCGGCTGCACACGCGGCTGCCGCTTTTGCCACGCCGGGATGGTCAACCGCCCGGTGCGCGAACGCCCTGTTGAGGAGGTGCTGACTGCTATCGAAGAAGCTCTGGCACACACCGGCTTCGAAGAGATCGGCCTGCTCTCGCTATCGTCCAGTGACTACACGCAAGTTGTGGAGTTGGTCGAGAAGGTGCATGCGCGCTTCGACGGCCAACATCTCTCGGTCTCGCTGCCATCGTTGCGCATTGAAAGTGTCTCGGTGGATTTGATGGACGCCCTCAAAGGTGGGCGCAAAGGCGGCTTCACCCTGGCCCCCGAAGCCGCCACCGAAAAGATGCGCCAGATCATCAACAAACCGGTCAGCACCAAACAGCTATTGGAGACCGCCCGTCAAATTTACGCTCGCGGCTGGCCGACAATCAAACTTTACTTTATGATCGGCCACCCCTCTGAAACGCTCGAAGATGTGCAAGCCATTGCCGATGTATGCAAGGCCGTGCTGCGCGTGGGACGTGAGACCATCGGCAAGCGCGCCCAGGTCAACGCCGGGGTGAGTACCTTTGTCCCCAAACCGCACACCCCTTTCCAGTGGGTGCCGTGTGACTCCATCGAACAAATCGAGGCCAAGCAAGAGTTACTCAAACAAGAACTGCGCGGCAAAGGCCTTAAGCTCAATTGGAACAACCCCTACGAAACTCAGCTCGAAGCCTGGCTCTCGCGCGGCGACCGGCGCCTGGCCGAGGTAGTCTACGAGGCATGGCAGCGGGGCGCTAAATTCGATGCCTGGGGCGAACATTTTAATTTCGAGGCTTGGTCGGCAGCCTTCGAAGAAGTTGGGCTGGAACCGGAATTCTATACCCACCGTCAGCGCCCGCTTGACGAGGTTTTCCCCTGGGAACACCTCAGCACGACCCTACGCAAGAAGTTCCTCAGCCAGGATTACCTATGGAGCCTGGACGGGCGCATCCGCATTGACTGCCGTGAGCAGTGCTTTGCCTGCGGCATCTTACCAACGTTTGCCGACCTGCGCCGCGACAACCCCGGCGAAAGCTGGCAATGCCCGGAAGTCAGCAACAAACGCGTGCAAATCGTCCGAGATGTCGAAGTGGCCGGTTGACCCATCTCGACAAAATAACTGGACAAACGGATCAGTTACACGACTGACCAGACCAAGAGCCTAATGAAACTAGAAATTACTTTTTCAAAAACCAACGCTATGCGTTACACCAGCCATCTGGATTTGCAACGCACCTGGGAGCGCACTTTGCGCCGGGCCAAATTACCGCTGGCTTACAGCCAGGGCTTCAACCCGCACCCGAAGATCAACATCGGCGCGGCGCTGCCCTTAGGCTTCACCGGACAGGCCGAGTTGGTCGAAGTCTGGCTTGAAGTGCAGGTTCCACTCGAAGAGATTGAAACCGCATTGAGCCGCGCCCTGCCCCCCGGTCTGGCGATCGCGCAAATCATCGAACAAGAAGAGAACAGCCCTAAATTGCAGAAACGCATTCAGGGGGCAGCCTATTCCGCCGTGTTGAGAAATCCACCCGATGACCTGGCAGCACGAGTGCAGGAATTGCTGGCGCAGCCCAGCCTGAAGCGCGAACGCCGCGGCAAAGAATACGATCTCAGACCATTGATCCAATCTTTGCAGGTAGAGGGCGCAGGTCTGGTCATGCACGTCAGCGCCGCGCCCGGAGCAACCGGGCGGCCCGATGAAGTATTACGGGCGCTGGGGTTGGCCCCACACCAGGCTCATATCCAGCGCACGGCTTTAATCCTGAGATAACCATCTGTCTACCCGCACCAAATGATGTAGGAGGTCCTCATGGGGTTTATGCTCTCGCTCTTTTTTGGCTTCGGCCCGATGTTTGTTTTCGCGCTCATCTTAAATTGGCTCGACCGTTACGAGAAAGAACCCAAAGTGCTATTGAGCGCCATGTTCATCTGGGGGGCTGTTGTGGCCGCCGGGGTCGCCTTTGTGGTCAACACCCTGCTGGGGATGGGGGTTTATCTGATCACCGGCTCGGAAAGCGCCACCGATCTGGCAACCGGATCCCTGGTTGCTCCACCGGTGGAAGAAACTCTCAAAGGGTTGGCCGTTTTGCTGGTATATCTTTTTGTACGCAACGAGTTTGACTCCGTGCTGGATGGCATTGTTTATGCCGGGATCACCGCACTGGGTTTTGCCGCCACCGAGAACACGTACTATATTTATAATTATGGCTATTTGGAGGGCGGATATAGCGGGTTGTTTACGCTGGTCTTTGTGCGCGTCATTCTGGTTGGCTGGCAGCACCCCTTTTACACAGCCTTCATCGGCATCGGGCTGGCCGCAGCGCGCTTGAGCCGTAATATCTGGGTAAAATTGGGCGCGCCCCTGATCGGCTGGGGGGTTGCACTGGTGGCGCATGCCATTCACAACACGCTAGCCAGCCTGCTCTCCGGCCTGGGGGGCTTGGCCATCGGCACTCTCTTCGACTGGTCGGGCTGGCTTTTAATGTTCTTGATAATCCTGTGGGCAATCTACCGCGTCCAGCAGCGCATGAAACATTATTTGCGAGGCGAGGTTGAAGCCGGGGTTATCAGCCCGGCCCAATACAAAACCGCTTGTTCGGCCTGGTCACAGAGCAGGGCGCGCTTATCGGCATTAACCACCGGACGTTTCCAGGCCACACGACGCTTCTATCAGCTATGTGGGGAATTAGCGCACAAGAAATTCCAACTCCATCGCTTCGGCAACGAAAAAAACAACCAGGCCATTATTAAGAAAACCCGCACCGAGTTAGCAGCCCTATCCACACAGTTGCGCGCATCACCAACGTAGCATCCCAGTCGGGGTCTGTGGTAGAATCTCCCCGGTACGCCCCCATAGCTCAGTGGATAGAGCGTTGGCCTCCGGAGCCAAAGACCTGCGTTC